>NZ_JBITCK010000002.1:1131698-1334403 GCF_044453135.1 Nocardia sp. NPDC051750
CCACCCCCCCCCCGGCCCCCCCCCACCCCGGCGTTTTGTTTGGGGTGTGGGGGGGGGGGGGGGGGGGGGGGGGGGGGGGCGCGGGGGGGGGGGGGGGGGGGGGGCCCCCCCCCCCCCCCCCCCCCGCCCTTCCGGCAGTGCGCGCCGGGTGCGTGGCCGACCGTGACGTTATGGCCATGACCGGCGACCGTGTGGCGCACTAGGGTAGGACCTTATGGCTTCGGACAATCCCGACGAGTGGTGGCAGCATGCCCCCGAAGGGCAACAGAACAAGAACTCCCCGTCGGGGCAGTGGCAGCAGGGTTATCAGTCGCAGGGTGGGCAGCAGAGCCCGGCGGCACCGTGGGGGCAGACCGCGGGGCAGGTTCCGCAGCCTCCTCCGCCGCAGGGCGCCTGGGAGGTTCCGCCGCTGGGTTCCGGCGGGCAGGGAGGCCCGCCCAGGAACAACGGACCGCTGATCGCGGTGCTGGCAGTGGTGGTGGTTCTCGTGCTGGTCGGTGTGGTCGGCATGGTGCTCCTACGGTCGGGGGGATCGCAGGAGAACACCGCCTCGGCGACGAGTGCGGCGACCGGAACAACCGACGCGACCACCACCTCGGCCACCTCTACCACCACCACGAGCGCCCCCGCGCCCGCACCGGGTACACCTGCCTTCGAGGAGGGGCTGACACCGGTTGTGCTGAGGGGCTCGACTTTCCAGGACGGTGAAGATACCTACACGATGGCCTTCAAGGACTGGCCGTTCGCCTTCCGGACGCCGGGCTCCTGGGGTTGTATGAAGGGCTCGGTGGACAAGATTCCGGATGCCCAGGCCTGGGGATGTGTCGACGAGGGGGATTCCTCGGCCGGTCAGCGGGTGAACCTTATCCTGCGCAAATGCCCGGCCACCTGTGATCCGGCGACCCGGGTGCAGTTCGACAACGACTGGTTCGACAAGGACGGCGCGGCCGAGCAGTTCGACCCCAACACGTCGTATGTGGAGACCGCTTCGAACGACAAGGGCAAGTACACCATCGATCTCAGCCGCTACATCGCCGCGGAGCAGGGCGGCGAACCGGTCTGGCAATTGGGCGTCTACGTGGAGTCTCCGTCGGCGACCAAGGATGCGGTCCTGAAGACGCTGAACGACATCCTGACGCAAACGCAATAAACATTTTTGTGATTTAGATCACACGCTGATAGTTTGCCAGGTGTTTGGCGACCACCCTTCGGCCGGGCACAATCATCACCGATACCGCTGCTTCCGGACCTCCGGGAGCGGCGGGAACGGTGATCATTTCGTTCGGTTCTACCTGAGTGATGTTGTGCCGGAGTGGATCCTCCGGCATGACACCTGTGGTCCGCGGTAGCCCACCAGTCCGGCGGATGCCGCGAGTTAACCGGGATATCGCATGGTGTCCCGCGCACCGACCGGCAGAAGGGTGGGCACGTGATCGGAATTGCACTGCGCCGGGGTATCGCCGGCCTGTTTCTCGCAACGGCCGTCACCGCGGTGGCGGCGGCACCGGGCTGGGCACAATCATCCGGAAGCGCCAGCGGATCGGCTTCCGGCTCCGGCTCGCTCAGCGCCAGCGGCTCGGCCGGCCTGCCGATATCGACCAGCAACGGTCTCGGCGCGCTGGCCGCCGCGACCTCGCAAACCGGGAAAATGTACGAATGGGGTGCCACCGGCCCCGATACCTGGGACTGCTCGGGACTGGTGCAGTGGGCATTCCGCCAGGTCGGGGTCATGCTCCCGCGGACCACCTGGGAACAGGCGAAAGTCGGTGCCGCGGTGCCGCTGCATGCACTGTCCCCCGGCGATGTGGTGATCATCAACCAGGACGCTTCCCATGTCGGGATCTACGCCGGGCTCGGGCAGGTGCTCAACGCCTACGGCGCCGGAGTACCGGTCGGGCTCACCCCGATCGGGCAGTTCTATGTGCACAGCATCCGGCGCTTCTGACCGGACCCCGATCGTTCCGGCCGCCGCCGGTCACTCCACCTGACGCCGCAGCAGCGGGCCGTAATCGGGATGGGCCAGCGCGGAGGCGAACTGCGCGATGAGATAGTCGCCGGGGTTGCCGGTGTCGTACCAGCGGCCCTGGATGACCTGGCCGTAGACGGCGTGCTCGGTGGCATAGGCGTTGATCGAGTCCGTCAGGTACACCTCGCCGGTGCGGTGGGTGTACCAGTTCTCGGTCTGGGTGCGCAGTTCGTCGATGATCCCGGGGGTCACGACATAGCCGCCGACCGCCGCGTACGCCGACGGGGCGTCCGCGGGCTTCGGCTTCTCCACCAGGCCGGAGATCCGCAACAGCCCGTCGTCGAGATCCTCGCGCACCACCGGGACGCCGTAGCGCTGCGATTCGTTCGGGTTCATCGGCATGAGCGCCAGCACCGGGCAGCCGGTGGATTCGTAGGCGCGGATGAGCTGCTGGGCCCGCGGCACATCGGCCACGAACACATCGTCGGGCCACAGCACCAGCATGGGTTCGTCACCGGCGGTACGTGCGGCATTCAGTACCGGCGTGCCGTTGCCGTACGGGCCGTGCTGGTCGAGATAGGTGATATGCCCGAGCCGGGACAGCTCCCCGACTTCTTCCACCGCGTCGGCATAGGCGCTCTTACCGTCGGCACGCAACTGGGCGACCAGTGCGGGATTCGGCCGGAAATGATCCTGGATCAGCGATTTTCCGCCGCTGACCACGATGGTGATATCGGTGATCCCGGAGGCCACCAGCTCGCGCACCGTATGTTCGATCACCGGTTTGTCGCCGACCGGAAGCATCTCCTTGGGGATGGCCTTGGTCAGCGGCAGCAGTCGTGAACCGATACCGGCAGCAGGAATCACGGCCTTGCGGATCTTCATGGTCCGAGTCTATGGCGCGCGGGCGCGCGCGGGGCCGAGGCCCCCTCGGCGGCAAGTCACGGTGGACGGCGGTCCTGCTCACCTTCCGCCTGTACGGTCCGGTCCGCGCTCCACGCTCATGAGCGCTGTCGGTGGTCCCGCGTAGATTCACGCCTATGGAGACCAGCGGAGTCGTGACCGGGGGCGCGGTGATGTGGAGCCGGGACCGGTCGTCCGGTCGTGAGTGACAGCCATCCGGTGGCGGGTTCCGGGCCGGTGGGGAACCCGTCCGCGGGCGAGACCGCGCGGCGCTGGGTGCTGCATATCGATATGGACGCCTTCTTCGCCTCCTGTGAACAGCTCACCCGCCCGACGTTGCGGGGCCGGCCGGTTCTCGTCGGTGGTACCGGTGCGCGGGGAGTGGTCGCGGGGGCCAGTTATGAGGCACGGGTGTTCGGGGCCCGTTCGGCCATGCCGATGCACCAGGCGCGGCGGCTGGTGGGAGTGACGGCGGTGGTGGTCCCGCCGCGCGGGGCGCTGTACGGCGTGCTGAGCGGTCAGGTGTTCGATACGTTGCGGGCCCGGATCCCGGTACTCGAGACACTGTCGTTCGACGAGGCGTTCGGCGAACCCGCGGAACTGGTGGGGGCGAGTGTGTCCGAGGTGGTGGATTTCTGCGCCGAATTGCGGGCGGCGGTGCGGGAACGAACCGGGCTGGTGGCCTCGGTCGGGGCCGGTGGTGGGAAACAGCTCGCCAAGCTCGCGTCCGGGATGGCCAAACCCGACGGGATCCGGGTGATCGCGCCGAGTGAGCAGCAGCAGCTGCTGGCCGGGCTGCCGGTGCGCAAACTATGGGGTATCGGGCCGGTGGCGGAGAGTCGCTTACGTGTGCTCGGGATCGAAACCGTCGGGGCGTTCGCCGCTCTGTCCGAGGTGGAGGCGGGATCGATCCTCGGCGGCAGTGTCGGTGCCGCGCTGCACCGGTTGGCTCGGGGGATCGACGACAGGCCCGTCGCCGAGCGTGCCGAGGCCAAACAGATCAGCGCCGAAACCACGTACGAGAGCGATATCGTGACGCTGGAGCGGTTGCGTCCGGCGATCACCGAGATGGCCGCGGCCGCGTACCGCAGACTCGTCCGGGACGGTCGCGCCGCGCGCACAGTGGTGCTGAAACTCAAACGCGCCGATATGAGTATCACCACGCGGTCCAGCACACTTCCCTATGCCACCGAGGATCTGGCCACGCTCACCGCGGCGGCGCAGCGGGCCGCGGTGGATCCGCGGGAGCTGGGACCCGTGCGCCTGGTGGGGGTCGGGTACGCCGGATTGTCGGCCATCCGGCAGGAATCGTTGTTTCCCGAATTGGACCGGGTGGGCGCAGGATCCGCGGACCCCGAAACCACCGCCGGTTCCGGCGAAACGGTCCGGTCGCCCGATCTCGCGGTCGATCCCGCTACCGCCGGAAGCCCGGTGCATCCGGCCGCCGCGCCGGAATTTGTGGCTACGGAGCAAGAGAGCTCTGTGGATTCGGTGAGATCTACCGTGGCCGGGCCGCCCGCCGAGGTTCCCGGGCAGACATCCGGCACCGTGCGCGCCGGGTCTGCCGAAACCGGCGATGCGGCCGTGGATTCGGGAGTAACCGCTGGTAGCGCCGTGGACTGGCGGCCGGGATCGGATATCTCACATCCCGAGTTCGGCTTCGGCTGGGTTCAGGGATCGGGGCACGGCCGGGTGACCGTGCGGTTCGAGTCCCGCTCGACAGGACCGGGTATCGCGCGTACTTTCGCTGCCGACAACACCGAGTTGCGCCCTGCGGATCCGCTCGGCAGCCTGTCCTGACATCATGCCGGGTAGGTTGGTCCGGGCAGCGTCGCCGGTTCCGGTGGAGCTGCCGCAGCGCACGACACCGAACCCCGAACGCAAAGGACGAGCAGTTGAACCTTCGCAAGACCGGACGTATCGCGATCGCCGGCGTGGCCGCCGTGGCCGCGCTGACCCTGACGGCGTGTGGTAGCGATGATTCCGACTCGGACACCACTGCCGCGAGCAGCACCACGGCCGCGGCCGAGACCACGGAGGCGGCCGCCGATACGCCGCCGGTGCCGACCGCGGCGGATCTGAACGCTCAACTCCAGCGCGCGCTCGACCCGGCCGTCCCGAACGAGGAGAAGCTGCAGATGGTTCAGGGCGCCGAGGCGGACCCGGAGCTGCCGTCGAAACTGAGCCAGTTCTACACCCAGTCGGGTGCCACGATCGAGGTCACCGAGGTTCAGGATTTCGGTACCGAGATCCAGGCGAAGGCCAACCTCACGCTGAACGGCCAGACCAATGTGGCCGATGTCCCGTTCGTCGCCGAGGACGGGGTGTGGAAGGTGCAGCAGCAGTGGACCTGCACCATGCTCGCCAACGCGCAGATCCAGTCGCCGGCCTGCGCGGCCTGAGTTTCGCGACCTCGAACCCGGCCGGTCCGCGTTGTGCGGACCGGCCGGGTTCGGTCTTTTCTGTGGACGCGGCGTCGTGGTCGGGGTCTGCGGATGAGCCGCACATGATGGGGCCCGTTAGGATTGCGCTCCGTGGCTGACACGATGGTGGTGGCGGCGCCCGAGCCGGCAGAGATCTCCGATAGTCCGCGACCTCCTTCACGGGGTGGCTGGGCCCGGCCGGTGGCGCTGGTGTCGGCACTGATCGGGGCCCTGCTGGCACTGTCGGTGCCGCTGCTGCCGGTGCGCGTGGACGCCGCGACGCTGACCTGGCCGCAGGCCGATTCCGCCGCATCGATCGAGGCGCCGCTGGTGGCCTACGCGCCGCTGAGTTTCGACGCCACTGTGCCGTGCGCCGCGATCCAGCAGTTGCCCGCCGGTGGTGTCCTCACCTCCACCGCGCCCTACGGCGCCGCCGACCTGGAACGTTACGGTTTCCTGGCCCGGGTCCGGCCGCCGACAGCCGAGGCGGGTGCGCAGCTCGATGTGGTGTTGCGCAACCAGTCGCTGTTCAGCGTCCCGGTGGCCGAGCTGGCGCCGGGGTGTGAACTCACCGTGGGTGCCGGGATGACCGAGACCGTGGCCACCCTCACCGGTCACGAATCGGTGGTGCTGGGCGGGGATTTCCGGCCGCAGCTGGTCGGGGTGTTCAGTGATCTCGGCGATCCCGCCGGTGTCTCCGTTGCCGCCGAGGTGGACAGCCGGTTCAGCTCCACGCCCACGCTGCTGAAGCGGATCGCGATCTGGTCCGCGGTGCTGGCGACGGTGATCTCGCTGGTCGCCCTGCACCGGCTCGACAGCCTCGACGGCCGGCGCGCCCGGCGTTTCCTGCCCGCGCGCTGGTGGACCTTCCGGCCGGTGGATTTCGTGGTGCTGGGCACCTTGGTGCTCTGGCATTTCATCGGCGCCACCACCTCCGACGACGGCTACCAGTTCGGGATGGGCCGCACCTCGCAGGCCGCGGGGTATATGGCGAACTATTTCCGGTACTTCGGGGTACCGGAGAATCCGGTCGGCACGCCGTACTACGACATCATCGGCCTGCTGGCGCAGGTGAGTACCGCCAGCCCCTGGGTGCGGCTGCCGACCCTGCTCGCGGGCATCGTGGCCTGGCTGGTGATCAGCCGTGAGGTGGTGCCCAGGTTCGGGGCCGCGCTGCACCGCAACCGGTTCGTCCCGTGGACCGGTGCGCTGGTGTTCCTGTCGGTCTGGTTGCCGTACAACAACGGCCTGCGCCCGGAACCGATCGTCGCCCTGGGCGTCCTGCTCACCTGGTGTTCGGTGGAGCGCGGGATCGCCACGCGGCGGTTGCTGCCGTTCGCGGTCGCCATTCTGATCGCGGCGTTCAGTTGTACCGCCGGCCCGCACGGGCTCATCTGCCTCGCCGCGCTGCTCGCCGGGTTGCGCCCGCTGATCAAGATCATCACGGCGCGGGCGCGGCGGGTCGGCTGGCTCGCGCAGCTGCTCCCGCTGGCCGCCGCGGGCGTTCTGGTCCTGGTCGTGGCCTTCGCGGACCAGCCGTTCACCGCCATGATGGAGATGCGCCGGGTTCACGAACTCGCCGGACCGCATGTGCTCTGGTACGACGAATACCTGCGCTACCAGTACCTGTTCATGGGGACGGTGGACGGTTCGCTGGCCCGCCGGTTCGGGATCTTCGTGCTGATCGCCGGGCTGGCCGTCTGCCTGCTGACCCTGCTGCACAAGGGCGGCCGGATTCCGACCGCCGCGGTGGGGCCCTCCCGCCGCATTCTGGGGGTCACCGTCGGCGCCATGGCGCTGATGATGACGACACCCACGAAGTGGACCCATCACCTGGGTGTGTTCGCCGGACTGGCCGGCGCGGTCGCGGTCCTCACCGCGGTGGCGGTCGGCCCGCGGGTGATGCGCGGGCCGCGGAACCGGGCGCTGTTCGCCGCCGGGGTCGCGTTCCTGATGGCGCTGGTGTTCTCCGGACCGAACGGCTGGTGGTACGTCTCCTCGTTCAGCATTCCGTGGTGGGACAAACTGCCGGCGGTGGCCGGTATCGGCGTCAACAAGGTCTTCCTGCTGGGCGCCGTACTGCTGCTGGCGCTGGCCGCGTGGTGGCATGTGCGCGCACCGGACACCGGGCACCACCGGATCTCCCGCTGGGGGTGGCGTTTCGCGAAGATACCGCCGCTCACGGTGGCGGCCGCGTTCATGGTGCTCTTCGAGGTCGCCTCGTTCGCCAAGGGTGCGATCAGCCAGTATCCGGCGTTCTCGCTGGCGAGTTCGAATCTGAGCGCGGTCGCCGGGAACGCCTGCGGGCTGGCCCCGCACGTCCTGGTGGAAACCGATCCGAATCGGGGCATGCTCGCGCCCCTCGCCGGTGACCCGGCGGCGACTCTGGCCGGTACCGGCACCGGTTTCACCCCGGCCGGTGTCGCGGGCAATCTGAGTGCCGACGCCGAGGAAGGCGCCGACGCCGCCATCGCCGATTCGATGGGTGACGCCGGCGCCGGCACCGATGTCGCCACCGGAACGGACAGTCCGGCACTGCCGTTCGGTCTCGACCCTGCAACTCCGGTGCTGGGTAGCGACCACGCCGACGGCCCGGCCGAGTTGACCAGCGGCTGGTTCCGGCTGCCGCCCGTCGCCGACCGCGCGGATATCCTCGCACTGAGTGCCGCCGGCCGGATCTGGTCGCGCGACGCCGACGGGGTGGTCACGCACGGACAGTCCCTCGAACTCGAATTCGGGTCCACCACCGCCCCGGGCGGATCGGCCACCGAACCCGTCGCGCTGCGCCGGGTGAACCCGATCGATATCGGCCCGGCCCCGTCCTGGCGCAATCTGCGGGTCCCGCTGGCGCCGTATGCGGATGCCGATACGGTGCGGATCGTCGCCGCCGACCGGGATCGTGACGCGCGGCAATGGCTGGCCTTCACCCCGCCGCGGATGCCGCAGACCCAGGATCTGAACACGGTCGTCGGCTCCACCGATCCGGTGCTGCTCGACTGGGCCGTCGGCCTGCAGTTCCCGTGCCAGCGGCCGTTCGACCACCGCACCGGAATCGCCGAGGTACCGAAGTACCGGATCCTGCCGGACCGAGTCGGTGCGCACGACACCAACCTGTGGCAGAACCACGACGGCGGCGGCCCGCTCGGCTGGACCGGGTTGCTGCTGCAGGCGCGCACCCTGCCGACCTACCTGGACCAGGACTGGGACCGGGATTGGGGTCAGCTCCAGCAGTTCCTGCCGATCGACCCCGACGCGGTCCCGGCCCGCCCGCGGATCACCCAGGAGGAGCATCCCGGCACCTGGACACCCGGCCCGATCAACGTCGCCTGGTGAGCCCCCGGTCGCCGCGCTCGATACGCTGACCGTCATGTCGACAACTGTGCAGGCTGTCGGGGAGTCCGGGCTCACCGCCGCCGAGGTGGCGCAGCGGCGCCGGGACGGGCTCACCAATGATGTGCCGGACCGGGCGAGCCGGTCGGTCCGCGATATCGTCCGGGCGAATGTGTTCACCCGGATCAACGCGATCCTGGGTGTGCTGTTCGTCCTGGTCATGGCCACCGGTTCGGTGATCGACGGAATGTTCGGGCTGCTGATCGTGGCCAACAGCGCGGTCGGCATCATCCAGGAGGTCCGGGCCAAGCGGACGCTGGACCGGCTGGCGATCGTCGGTCAGGCCCGGCCCACGGTGCGGCGGGACGGTCGGGCCGAGCAGGTCGCGCCCAAGGATGTGGTGCTCGACGATCTGATCGAACTCGGGCCCGGCGATCAGATCGTGGTCGACGGAGTGGTCGCGGAAGCCGAACTGCTCGAGGTCGACGAATCGCTGCTCACCGGCGAATCCGACGATGTGGCCAAGGAGACCGGCGCACAGGTGCTCTCGGGCAGTTTCGTGGTGTCCGGGTCCGGGGCCTACCGGGCCACCAAGGTCGGCAAGGACGCCTACGCGGCGAAACTGGCCGAGGAGGCCAGTAAGTTCACCCTCGTCGATTCCGAACTGCGCAGCGGGATCGACACGATCCTGAAGGTCATCACCTATCTGCTGATCCCCGCCGGGGCGCTGAGCATCTACAACCAGCTGGTTTCCAGCGGAGAGTCGTGGCGGCCCGCGGTCACCGGGATGGTGGCGGCGCTGGTGCCGATGGTGCCCGAGGGCCTGGTGCTGATGACCTCGATCGCGTTCGCGGTCGGCGTCGTGCGGCTGGGTCAGCGCCAATGCCTGGTGCAGGAACTGCCCGCGATCGAGGGCCTGGCCCGGGTGGACGTGGTGTGCGCGGACAAGACCGGCACGCTGACCGAGAACGGGATGCGGCTGGCCGAGCTCCGGATGCTCGATCCGGGCCCGGACGCGGAATCCGCCGCGCGGCAGGCGCTCGCGGCGATGGCGGCCGATGATCCGCGGCCGAACGCCAGTGTGCAGGCGATCGCGGAGGCGCTGCCGGATACGCCCGGCTGGACATACACCGCGGTGGCGCCGTTCTCGTCGGCCAAGAAATGGAGCGGTTTCTCCTACGGTGCGCACGGCGACTGGCTGCTGGGCGCCCCCGATGTGCTGTTGGACCGCGGGTCCGCCGATGCCCGTGCCGCGGAGGAGCTCGGCGGCGGCGGGCTGCGGGTTCTGCTGCTCGCGCGCGGCGACCGGGTCGTCGATGCGGCCGGTGCGCCCGGGACGATCACCCCGGTCGCCTTGGTCGTCCTGGAGCAGAAGGTCCGGCCGGATGCCCGGGAAACGCTGGACTATTTCGCGAGCCAGGACGTGTCGATCAAGGTGATCTCCGGCGACAACGCCGTTTCGGTGGGTGCCGTCGCCTCCTCGCTGGAGCTGCCCGGCGGCGACCGGGCGGTCGACGCGCGCACCCTGCCCGAGGATCGCGACGAACTGGCCGCGGTACTGGACGAGCAGACCACCTTCGGCCGGGTGCGCCCGGACCAGAAACGCGCCATGGTCGGTGCGCTGCAGTCGCGCGGGCACACCGTCGCGATGACCGGCGACGGGGTGAACGATGTGCTGGCGTTGAAGGACGCCGATATCGGTGTCGCCATGGGCGCGGGCAGTCCGGCTACCCGGGCGGTCGCGCAGATCGTGCTGCTGGACAACAAGTTCGCCACCCTGCCCTACGTGGTGGGGGAGGGCCGGCGGGTGATCGGCAATATCGAGCGGGTCTCGAATCTGTTCCTCACCAAAACCGTGTACTCGGTGTTGCTGGCGTTCCTGATCGGTGTGGCCGGAGTGGGCTCGCAGATCTTCGGCTACGAACCGATCGGCTACCCGTTCCTGCCGCGGCATGTGACGATCGCGGCCTGGTTCACCATCGGTATCCCCGCCTTCATTCTCTCGCTGGCGCCGAACAACGAACGCGCCCGCAGCGGTTTCGTCGGCCGGGTGATGCGGCTGGCCATCCCGTCCGGTGTGGTGATCGGCACCGCGACCTTCGTCGCCTATCTGATCGCCTACGCCGGCCCGGAGGCCAGTGACGCGCAGAAGATGCAGGCCGGAACCACCGCGCTCATCACTCTGATCATGATCGCGGTCTGGGTGCTGGCGATCGTCGCCCGCCCGTACAACTGGTGGAAGCTCCTGCTGCTGGTGGTGTCGGTGGTGGCCTATCTGGTGTTGTTCACGGTGCCGTTCACTCGCGAGTTCTTCGCCCTCGACCCCTCGAACGTCCGTCTCACCACGGCCGCCTTCGTCTGCGGCGCCATCGGAATAGTTCTGGTGGAGGTGGCTTGGTGGCTGAGCGCCACCGTGCGCGGCGAATCCCACAAACTGATCCCCGCCGCACCCGGCGAAGCCTGACCCGCCGGCCCGGCCGAGTTTCCGGGCATCGGATCGCGGCCTATGGTTCGGTCAGCGACCGACCCGGGCCGGGACGCGTGACACCGAACCCTACGACGTCAGGACACAGATGCCTACTTCTCCCGATGTACGGCCGGGCCGCCGTGACGAGATCACCGGTCTGGCACGCACTCTGGCCGCCGCCTTCCAGGACGATCCGGTGATGGAATGGGTCCTGCCGGACCCGCGGCAGCGCCTGCGGGGTGCGCAGCGATTGTTCGCCGCGCAGACCCGGCATCATCATTTCGCCTCCGGCGGTGTGGATATCGCGGTCGACCCCGCCGGTGCGATCAGCGGTGCCGCGCTGTGGGATCCGCCCGGGAAATGGAAGGCCTCACCCCTGTCGGAACTGCGGATGTTCCCGCAACTGGCCCGGGCGTTCGGTACTCGGCTGCTGGTGGGTAAACGCCTGGCGGACACCATGACCCGCGCGCATCCCGAGGAGCCCCATTGGTACCTCGCGACGATCGGCACCGATCCGGAGCGGCGCGGCCACGGATTCGGGCAGGCCTTGCTGCGGGCGCGGCTGGAACAGTGTGACCGCGAGGGGGTTCCGGCCTATCTCGAATCGAGCAAGGAGTCGAATATCGCCTACTACGAGCGGTTCGGCTTCGAGGTCACCGGCACGATCGGTATCCCGGACGGGGGACCGGATCTGTGGCCGATGTGGCGTGCGCCCCGGTGATCCGGCTGGTACCGCCGGCTGCGCGGCCGCGCGAGTAGCTCAGCGGGCGGATTCGGGCGTCCGGTTCCCGGCGCGGCGGGAGCGGCCCGGGGTGTGGCCGAGGATCTCCCGGTACACGTCGATGAACGCACTGGCCGAGGCCCATCCGCAGCGGCCGGCCACCGTGGTGACGGGCAGGCCCTCGGCGAGGAGTTGCACGGCGCGGTGCAGGCGTAGCTGGGTGCGCCACTGCGGGTAGGTCATGGCCAGTTCGGCCCGGAACAGCCGGGTGAGCGTCCGTTCGCTCGCGCCGATCCGGCGGCCCAGAGTGGCGAGGGTCCACACGACCGTCAGATCCTGCTCGACCAGTGCGCACGCCCGCCGCAGGCGTTCGTCCCGGGCGGCGGGCAGGCTCAGCTGCTGGCGTGGGCTACGCCGCAGCTGGTCGAGCAGGACCTGCTGGATGCGGTCCAGTTCGGGCTCCGGCAGATCCGCCGGGGCCGAGCAGGTGATCACGAGTTCGCGCACCAGGGCGGGTGTCGCGAGGACTGTGGGTGTGGTCCAGTCGCCGGCCCCGCCGGGGTGGAAGGCGACGCAGTGGAACCGGGTCGGGCCGTAGAAGTGGTGCTCGTGCCAGTGCCCGGCGGGGATCCAGATCGCGCGGTCGGCCGGTGCGATCCAGCAGCCGGTATCGGTGCGGACCTCCGCCGCGCCGGAACTGGCGTAGACCAGCTGGTGGTCGATATGCCGGTGCCGCTCGATCCGTGATCCGCCGGCGTGATCCCGCACCGAAGTCGGCGCGGGAGAAGGTTGGCTGGTTTCCGGCACAACATGGCATTTTATCGGAAGAAGACACCTCCCTCGCTTTCCTACGCTGAGCGCAGTGGGTAGTAGCGGGAAGGATCCGGTGGTGAGTACATCCGTCGAAACAGCGGTCGCGGTCCCTGGGGAACCGGTATGGAAACGCATGCGGTACTGGGTGTTCGCGCATATCGTCGACGACTTCTATCAGGGCCTGGTACCGGCGAGCATCCCGTTCTTCGTGCTCGAACGCGACTACAGCTACGTCGCCGCGTCCGGACTCGCCCTGGCCGCGACCCTCGGCAGCGCACTGCCCCAGCCGGTTCTGGGTGTCCTGGCCGACCGCCGGAGGTTGCTGTGGCTCGCGCCCGCGGGTCTCGCGGCGGCCGGGATCGGGGCCGGTCTGGCGGGACTGGCGCCCGCCTACCCGCTGGTGTGGACGCTGCTGCTGTTCTCCGGGCTGGGTGTCGCCGCATTCCATCCGGCCGCCGGGCGCGACGCCCGCCGCGCGGCCGGTGACAGCGCCACGGCCATGAGCCTGTTCGCCGCCGGCGGTAGTATCGGTTTCTTCCTCGCGCCCGCGCTCGCGACGCCGGCGCTCGTCGCCTGGGGCGTCGGGGCCACCGCACTGTTCATCCCGCCCGCGGTCCTCATGGCCTTCGTGCTGTGGCGTCACAACCAGCGCCGTGGCGCCCGCGCGACGTCCGCGGTCCGGGTGACCGGGCGCGACCGCTGGATGCCGTTCCTGGTGCTGACCGCGGTCGAGGTGATCCGCTCGGTGATATTCACCGGAATCAACACCTTCGTCGCCGTGTATTGGATAGTGCATCTGGGCGCCACACCCTTCACCGGTGGTCTTGCGTTGACCGCGTTCCTGGTCGGCGGGGTCGCCGGGACACTGGCCGGCGGCCGGTTGGCGGACCGGATCGGAATGCTCGGGACGATCCGGATCGGTTGCGCCGCGGCGTGTCCCGCGCTGATCGCGCTCCGCCTCGCCGATGACCCGGCGCTCGCCCTGGTGCTCGCGGCGATCGCCGGGATGACGGTGAACCTCCCGTTCGCGGTGTTCGTGAAACTGGGCCAGGACTATCTGCCCGCCCGCCCGGGCACCGCCGCCGGTGTCACCCTGGGGCTCGCGGTGAGTGTCGGCGGGCTCTTCGTTCCCGTCTTCGGAGCCCTGGCCGACCGCCACGGCCCCCAAGCCGTCCTGACGACCCTGTGCTGGATACCGCTCGGCGCGGCGTTGCTCTCGCTGCTGCTGTCCCGGCCCGATCCCCGTCCCGGCGTCGGGCCCGGCCGGCCGGGCACGACGTAGAAGATCGGAGGATGTTCTGTGTTCAGCTATCCCGGTAGCGATGGATGCCCGTTGTCGGCGACAACGGTCGGCAGCGGCGACCTCGACATCCTGCTGCTGCACGGCGGCGGTCCCGACCATCACAGTGTGCTGCCGCTGGCGCAGCGCCTGGCCGGTACCGGCCGGCGTGTCATCACCCCCGATATCCGAGGCTACGGCAGGTCGCGCTGCACGGATCCGGCTGCGCACACCTGGGACGTGTACGCCCGGGACACAGTTGCGCTGCTGGACCATCTCGGTACGGAGCGCGCGGTGATCGGCGGTATGGGGCTCGGATCTACCATCGCCGCGCGCGCTCTGCTGGCTCATCCCGCACGGTTTGTCGCCGCAATTCTGATCAGCGTGGAGGATATCGAGGACGATGCGGCGAAACGCGCCGAGACCGAACTCCTGGACGCCTTCGCGGCCACCGTGGTTACGCAGGGCATCGAGGCGGCCTGGGCTCCGATCCTGGGCGGGCTGGCCCCGTTGATCGGGAACCTGGTCCGCGAGGCGATCCCGCGCAGCGACCCGGACAGTATCGCCGCGGCCGCGGCCATCGGACGGGACCGCAGCTTTCGCAGCCCCGCCGAATTCGCCGCACTGACCGCCCCGGTGCTGGTCTTCCCGGGGATCGATCAGCGGCATCCCACCGCGCTGGCCGAGGAGCTGGTGCGGCGGATGCCTGCCGGACAGCTGGCTCCCCCGTTCGCCGGTGTACTCGGCACCGCCGATGAACTCGCCGCCGCGCTGGCGCCACGGATCGTGCGGTTCCTGGCCGAGACCGCTGTGAGCGGTGCGCCATAGAGCGCGAGATGGCTTGTGCGGAGGCTGTATTCGGAGCTGGAGTACCTTCGTGGCATGGAGGTTCTGCTGCACCAGATCGACGCGTTCGCCGACGCACCGTTCTCCGGTAATCCGGCCGCGGTCATGCCGTTGCCCACCTGGTTACCCGACAGCGTGCTGCAACAACTGGCCGAGGAGAACAACCTCGCCGAAACCGCGTTCTACACCTCGCGGTTACCTCCGGAGGCCGGGGCGCCGCCCGCGGACGGGCCCGCGTATCACCTGCGCTGGTTCACCCCGGCGGTGGAGGTGGCGATGTGCGGGCACGCGACGCTGGCCGGCGCCGCGCAGATCCTCACCGATATCGAGCCCGGCGAGGACCGGGTCAGCTTTTACACCCGCAGCGGCTGGCTGCGGGTGGAGCGCACCGACGACGATGTGTACATCCTGGATCTGCCGGCCGGGGCCTCGACCCCGGTGGATCCCGATCCGGCGCTGGTCGCCGCGCTCGGGGTGGAGCCCGTCCGGGCGTTCACGGGCGCCGACGAGGTGATCGTGGTGGATTCCGAGCGGCGGGTGCGCGAACTCGCGCCGGCTTTGCACTCTTTCCCGCCGGTTCCGCGGGGCGTGATCGTGACCGCGCGGGGTGACGAGGTGGATATCGTCTCGCGTTTCTTCGCGCCCGGGGTAGGGGTCCCGGAGGATCCGGTGACCGGGTCCGCGCATGCTCAGCTCGCGCCGTTGTGGAGCGCCGAGCTGGGGCGGGAGCGGTTCGTCGCGCGTCAGTTGTCCCGGCGGGGCGGCACGCTCGGGGTCGAGCTGGCCGGTGATCGGGTGTTGCTGAGCGGCCGGTGCCGCAGGTACCTCGACGGTGTGGTGACCCTGGACTCCTGAGTCAACCGGCCGGTACCGGGCCGTCGTCGGGCCGCGGGGCCACCGGGTCCGGGGAGTCGGGCAGCAGCGGCGCGACCGCGAACCGTTCGGCGACGGCGTCGGCCGGCAGGGCCTGGACCGCCCGGATACCGGGCCGACCGGCGAGGTCGCCGAGCTGCGGCAGCGACGCGTGCACGACCACGCCGGGGGAGCAGGCGCAGCCGGCGCGGAGTCGGGCGATCGACACATCCAGGACCTGGGCGCCGCGGGTACCGTCGGCGACGTACCGGCGGCGGTCGGCCAGCTGCCAGGCCGCATCCGCACCGGATCGCAGCAGCGTGGCCGGTCCGGCCGGAACCTGCACGGACGCGGGGGGCGTCGCGACCCGGGGGAGCGGCACCTGATAGAGCACCTGGCTCACCCGCACATCGCGCAGCAGGCCGGGGAGGACGGCGGGAGGCTGATAGTCGGTGAACGACACCAGTGCCCACCGGTTGCCGTCGTCGGCACCGGTCAGTGAGTCCCGGGCCCGGTCGAGATAGGCGGCGACGGATTCACCCGTATCGGGACCGAGCCGGTCGGTGGAGACGCCCTCGTCCCGCGGCGGATTCGTGACGCCGAGGACCACGACGACCACCGCGCAGACGGCGGCCGCCGCACCGAATCCGGCGGCACGCAGCGTGCCGCGGGTTCCGGCCGGTTGCGGGTCCGCGGGTGCTGTGTCGCCGGGCATGGGGAAGATCAAGCCTCGCGCAGTACGCGCAGCGCGTCGGCGAGGTCGTCCGGGTAGTCGCTGGTGATCTCGAGGTAGCGGCCGTCGGCAGGATGCTGGAAGCCCAGCGACCGGGCGTGCAGCCATTGACGTTGCAGGCCGAGCCGTTCGGCCAGCCGGGGGTCCGCGCCGTAGGTGAGATCGCCGCAGCAGGGGTGGCGGATCGCCGAGAAATGCACCCGGATCTGGTGGGTGCGGCCGGTTTCGAGATGGATATCGAGCAGGCTCGCCGCCTGGAACGCCTCCACCGTGTCGTAATGGGTGACGCTGGGCCGGCCGTCGGAGGTCACCGCGAACTTCCAGTCGTTACCGCGGGCGCGCCCGATGGGTGCGTCGATGGTGCCGCTGCTCGGATCGGGATGGCCCTGCACCAGTGCGTGATAGCGCTTGTCCACGGTGCGCTGTTTGAACGCCCGTTTCAGCACCGTGTACGCGTGTTCGGATTGCGCGACCACCATGACCCCCGAGGTGCCCACATCGAGGCGGTGCACGATGCCCTGCCGTTCATGGGCTCCGGAGGTGGAGATCCGGTACCCGGCCGCGGCCAGCCCGCCGACCACGGTGGGCCCGGTCCAGCCGACTCCCGTATGCGCGGCCACGCCGACCGGTTTGTCCACCGCGACGATATCGTCGTCGGCGTAGAGGATTTTCATCCCTTCGACCGGTTCGGCCTCGATGGTCAGCGCGCGCCGCGGTTCCGGGAACACCACTTCGAGCCAGGCGCCGGCGGTGAGCCGATCGGATTTCCCGGCGGGCAGGCCGTCCAGCTGGACCGAGCCGTCTTCGGCGAGCGCGGCGACCGCGGTCCGGGACAGGCCGAGCAACCGTGCGAGTCCGGCATCCACCCGCATTCCGTCGAGCCCGTCGGGGACGGGCATCGTCCTGGTTTCCCTCATGCGGCGGTGTCCTCCCCGGTGCGTGCGGCCGCGGCGGTGGGCGTGTCGGGGTCCGGGTCGGCGCTGGGTTCGGTGTTCTTCGGGGAAGGAGCCTCGGTGCGTTCGGTGTCCGTGGCAGGCGCCTTGTCACCGGTTGCCGCGGGCTCGGGCGTATTGCGGCGGTAGCGGGTGCCGTCGGGCTCGAAACCGAAGACCGTCAGCGCCACCAGTAGGATCGCGCCGCAGACGATCGAGGAATCGGCCACGTTGAACACGGGGAACGAGCCGACGGAGACGAAATCCACCACGTGGCCCTGCATCGGGCCGGGTGCGCGGAACAACCGATCGACCAGGTTGCCGAATGCGCCGCCGAGGACGCCGCCGAGGCCGATGGCCCACAGCGGTGACCGCAGGGTCCGGCCGATCCGCAGCACACCGATCACGACCGCGGCCGCGATGAGGGTCAGCAGCCAGGTCATTCCGGTGGCCATGGAGAACGCGGCGCCCGGATTGCGGACCAGGACGAGTGTGACGAAATCGCCGATCACCGGGATCCGTTCACCGGGCTGGATCTGCCGGACCACCACGACCTTGGTGATCAGGTCCAGGGTGAACAGCGTCACCGCGATCGCCAGCAGTAGAGCCAGCCGCTGCCGGGGCTGTTTTCCGCCCTCGGTCGGACGGTCGGGATCCTGCTCGCGCGTACGCCGGTCCTCACTCACGCCGACCATCATCTCTCGAGGCGACCGGGCGCGGCACGTGGCACCCGTTCCCGCGATGTCCCAGCCCATCCTCAGGTACGGCTCGTAGGCTGTCCGGCGTGACGGTGTTGTGTTCGCTTCCTCCGGCCCGCGTCGCGCGGTCCAGAGTGCTGATGCTGGTTCTTGCGCTGGGACTGACGACTTTCGGGGCCGGCTGCGCCGACGGCGGCGAATCGGCCACCGAGGCGGACGGTACCGAACCTCTGGGTATCGGCAAGGAGGTCACGGTGCCGATCGCTGCGGCGCAGGTCAGTATCGTGGACCCGGGTAGCGAACCCCGGTCGCTGCTGCGGCCCTCGTATTACGAGGGGACGATCCAGGCGGTCACGCTGAGCACCGATCACCGGATCCAGCAGCAGATCGATACGCAGCAGGTCCGCGACTTCTCCAGTCCCGCGCTGACCATCCCGATGACCGCCACCGCCGGCCCGGACGGGGTCGAACTGACCCTCGGTGAGGTGACCACCCCCGATCCGGCGCTGTCGGAAGCGCTCACCGCGGCCGACGGCTCCCATGCCGGGCTGGAGATGAGCGAGCTCGGTGGTATCACCGCGCTGCGGCTGGCACCCTCCCCGGAGACCTCCAACTCCGCGCGGGCGGCCTTGGAGCAGGCGTTCTATCAGGCCGTGTACCGGTCGATCACCTTCCCCGACGAACCGGTCGGGGTGGGCGCGGTCTGGCAGGTCCACCAGTCGGTGGGCGGCGGGGTGGACCTCGATCAGATCACCACGGCCACGCTGGCGGCCCGCGACGGCGGCCGGCTGTCCATCCATCTGGACGTCACCCAGACCCCGAAATCGAGTACCTGGGACCTGCCGAACGCGGCCGGGACCCTCGATATCGAGGACTACGCGATGCAGGGCAGCGGCGATATCACGGTCGATCTGGGGTTGCCGCTCCCGGTCGCCGGGACGATCAGCATCGGCGGGCATCAGTCGTACCGGAACCCGCGGACCTCGACCGAGCTGCGCCAGGTCATCGAGACGAACGTCAGCTGGGGCGGCTGACGCCGCCACATCACCGGCCGACTCCGCCTCAACGTCGCCGGGGTGGCCGGCGCCGCGAAGGCGCCGGTCAGCCGCGGTGCCGGCAGCCGGGGAATAAGCTCACAGGTGTCCGACAACCGATCCGAGACCGGAGGTCTTGTGATGTCTGATGTCTCCCCCGTACCCGACGGTTATCCCACCATTTCCCCTGGTCTGGCGATTGCGGGAGCCGCCGACGCGGTCGAGTTCTACAAACGGGTATTCGGTGCCACCGAGCGGATGCGGATCCCGGGCCCGGACGGCACGGTGATGCACTGCGAGCTCCTGATCGGCAATTCGGTCCTGATGCTCGGCGACCCGGCCCCGGATATGGCCTTCCGCGATCCGCATTCGATCGGCGGCACCCCGGTCAACCTGTACGTCTACGTGGCGGATATGGACGCCGCCTATGCCACCGCGCTGGGGGCGGGGGCCACCGAGATCAGCGCCCCGGAAACCCAGTTCTACGGTGACCGCACCGGTTCGTTCGTCGACCCGTGGGGGCATCAGTGGACGGTCGCCACCCATGTGGAAGATATCGAACCGGAGGAGATGCAGCGGCGGATGGATCAGCTCGGTTCCTGACCACATCACCGGACCCGCGCCCGCGTCCCGAGAGCGGTGACTACGATGAGCGCGTTGTAGTAGCGGGAAAGGTCGGGCGGATGCGGGTGCTGGCCGTGGATGACGAGCCGCCGGCGCTGGACGAGCTGCTGTATCTGCTGCGTGCCGAACCCACGGTGACCGAACTGCACGGCGCCACCGACGCGACCGGTGCGCTGCGGATACTGCGCGCGCACGGGGCCGACGCGGTGTTCCTGGATATCAATATGCCGGGGCTGGACGGGATGGAGCTGGCGGGCGTTCTCGCCGAATTCGCCGACCCGCCGGCGATCGTGTTCGTCACCGCGCACGAAGACCACGCCGTGGCGGCGTTCGATCTCGGCGCGGTGGACTATCTGCTCAAACCGGTCCGGCAGGCCCGGCTGAGCGCGGCCCTGCGGCGGGTCGCGGCACGCCGGGCACGCACCGGCGCGGACCCGGCCCCGGCGGGGACCAACGAGGTGATCCCGGTCGAGCTGGGCGGAGTGACCACCCTGGTACACCGGTCGCAGGTGAGCTGGGTGGAGGCCGAAGGCGACTACGCGCGGCTGCACACCGATACCGGCTCGCATCTGGTGCGCATCCCGCTCTCGGCGCTCCAGCAACGCTGGCAGGACGGCTTCCTGCGGGTGCACCGGTCGTATCTGGTGGCACTGGACCGGGTCACCGGCTTGCGTACGGTGGGCGCGGCGACCCGGGTCTGCCTGCGCGGGGCGGGGCAGGTGGAGCTGCCGGTGAGCCGGCGGCAGGTCCGCGAACTCAAGCAGCGGCTCGTCCACGGACCGCATTCGGACCGCCGATGATCGGCCCGCCGCCGAAACCGCCGCGGGAGCGGGTGGTGCTCGCCGAGCGGCGCGGGGCGCGCCGGGTGCGGACCCGAGTGGAGGTCGCCGAGCAGACCGAAATCGGGGTCGCGCTGATCGGCGGGCTGATCCGGGCGCAACTCGGGCTGGCGTTGAGCTGCGCGCTGGTGATGACGCTGATCCTCGCGGCGCTGCCGCTGCTGTTCCGGGTGACCGCGGTGGCCGAGACGGTGGTGCTCGGGATCCGGTTACCGTGGCTGCTGCTGGGCGGGGCCGCATACCCGCTGCTCTGGCTCACCGGCCGGATCTATGTGCGGCTCGCCGACCGCAACGAGCACGACTTCCTCGACCTCACCGGGGACTGACGTGAATTCGTCCGGTCTCACCGTGGCCGCGCTGCTGGCGGCGGCGCTCGCGACGGTGACCCTCGGTGTCTACGGAGTTCGCTGGGCGCGCACCACCTCCGATTTCCTGGTGGCCTCGCGCAGTGTGGGACCACGGTGGAACGCCGCCGCGGTGTCGGGTGAGTATCTCTCGGCGGCCTCGTTTCTCGGTGTGGCCGGGCTGATCGCCAAATACGGCGCCGACGCACTCTGGTATCCGGTGGGATTCACCGCGGGTTACCTGGCGCTGCTGCTGTTCGTGGCGGCACCGCTGCGGCGTTCCGGCGCCTACACCGTGCCCGATTTCGCCGAGTTCCGGCTGGGTTCGCCGCGGGCGCGCCGGTTCGCGGCCCTGGTGGTGGTGCTGGTGTGCGCTGTCTATGTGATCCCGCAGTTCCAGGGCGCCGGGCTCACCCTGCGCATTCTGCTGGGCGTCCCCGGCTGGGTCGGGGCGGTGGCGGTCGCGGCGATCGTGGTGGCGAATGTGGTGGGCGGCGGTATGCGCTCGATCACCCTCGTACAGGCATTCCAATACTGGCTGAAGCTGACCGCGGTGGCGTTGCCCGCCCTCGTCCTGCTGGTGCATTTCTTCGGCACCGGGCCGGGCGAGCGGGAGATCGGTACGGCGGCACCGCCGACGGTCGGTGAACGCACCACCGTGGAGGTGACCACCCCGGTGCTGGTGCAGTTACCGGCGCCGCAGTGGGTCGCGGTGCACGGCGAACTCGACGACCGGCCGGTGGACGGACCGGTCCTGCTGACCGCGGGGATCCATGAGCTGGCGCGCGATACCCGGCTCGTCCTCGAACCGGGGTCCGCCGTGCCGGTGGTCGCGGGGGCGCCGGCCGACGGCGAGCAGTGGTTGCGGCCGGGCGGCGGTTTCGCCGGACCCCACCCGCAATACCAGGTGTATTCGCTGATGATCGCGACCTTCCTGGGCACCATGGGGCTACCGCATGTACTGGTGCGCTTCTACACCAACCGCGACGGACGGGCCGCCCGGTCCACCGCGCTCACCGTGATCGCGATGGTCGGGGTGTTCTACCTGTTTCCGGTGCTGCTCGGCGTCTTCGCCCGCCTCTACGTACCGCAACTGCTGATTACCGGAACCTCCGACGCCGCGGTCCTGCTGCTGCCGGTCTCGGCGCTGGCCGGATTACCGGGACAGCTGCTGGCCGCGCTGGTCGCGGCGGGGGCGATGGCGGCGTTCCTGTCCACCTCCTCGGGCCTGGTGGTCAGTATCGCGGGGGTGCTGAGCACGGATGTGCTGCGCGGTCGGATCCGGGATTTCCGGTTGGCGGCGCTGGCCGCGGGGGGAGTGCCGCTGGGGTTGTCGCTGTTCGTGGTCTCGCTCGATCTGTCCCGCACCGTGGGGCTGGCGTTCTCGCTCGCCGCCGCGACCCTGTGCCCGCTGCTGGTGCTGGGGATCTGGTGGCGTGGGCTGACCGCGGCGGGCGCGGTGGCGGGACTGGTGCTCGGCGGGGTCGTGGCGGGCGGCGCGACAGCGGTGTCGGTATTCGGCGGGGTCTCCCACGATCTGGCCGGTGGCTGGGCCGCCGCGGTGCTCGGGTATCCGGCGGCGGTCGCGGTGCCGCTGTCGTTCGGGGCGATGGTGCTGGTCAGCAGGTTCACCGCGAAACCGCCGGACCTGGGCCGGGTTTTCGTCCGGATGCATGCGCCGGAGCGGCTCGGGATGGGCGCCGACCGGGAACCGGGATCGCGGCCGGACCGCTGAGATGCGCCGGCGGCCCGACCGTTCGTCGTGCCGCAGCGACCATTCACCGCACAGTCGCACACCTTCACCGAGTGACCGGCATCACATCTGTTGCCGCACTACCGGGCTCGCTAGCTTCATATGAGGTAACACACATCACATTGCGAGGACCGGTATGACCGATACGGATCTCGACGACAGCGGCGGGCAGCCCACGGCGCCCCCCGATTTCGTCGCAGTGCAAGCGAGTCCGGAGTTCGCCGAACTCCGTAACAGGCTGCGCCGCTTCATTTTCCCCATGACCGCCCTGTTCCTCATCTGGTACCTCGGCTATGTACTGCTCGGCGCCTACGCCCACGATTTCATGGGTACGAAGGTTGTCGGTGAGATCAACGTCGGGCTGCTGCTCGGCCTGGGCCAGTTCGTCTCCACCTTCCTGATCACCGGTCTCTACGTCCGGTTCGCCAATCGGGAACTGGATCCCCGCACCGCCGCGCTGCGCGCCGAACTGGAAGGAAGCGGGTCGTGACCATGCTGTACGCCGCCGACGGTACGGTCGGTAACCCCGCCGCCAATATCGGTATCTTCGCCCTGTTCGTCGTCGTCACGATGGTCGTGGTGTTCTGGGCGGGCCGCAACACCTCCGGCGCCACCGACTACTTCACCGGCGGCCGCGGATTCACCGGACCGCAGAACGGTATCGCCATCGCTGGCGACTACCTGTCGGCCGCGAGTTTCCTGGGTATCGCCGGGGCCATCGCGGTCTACGGCTACGACGGGTTCCTGTATTCGATCGGGTTCCTGGTGGCCTGGCTGGTCGCCCTGCTGCTGGTGGCCGAGATGCTCCGCAACACCGGCAAGTTCACGATGGCCGATGTGCTGAGTTTCCGGTTGCGGCAGCGCCCGGTACGCACCGCGGCCGCGATCACCACCTTGGCGGTATCGCTGTTCTATCTGCTCGCGCAGATGGCCGGCGCCGGTGGCCTGGTGGCGCTGCTGCTGGATGTGTCGAGTGAAGCCGGGCAGGCCGTGGTGATCGCCGTGGTCGGCGTCCTGATGATCGTCTACGTGCTGGTCGGCGGTATGAAGGGCACCACCTGGGTGCAGATCATCAAAGCGGTGCTGCTGATCGCGGGCGCCGCCGTGATGACCGTGATGGTGCTGGCGAAATTCGGGTTCAACGTCTCGGACATCCTGGGCGGGGCCCAGAGCGCCATCGCCGGCTCCGCCGACTCGAAGGTGGCCGCCCGCGATGTGCTGGCACCCGGTGCGCAGTACGGCGGCAGCGAGATGTCGAAACTGAACTTCCTGTCGCTGGGGCTGGCGCTGGTGCTCGGTACCGCGGGTCTGCCGCATGTGCTCATGCGCTTCTACACCGTGCCGACCGCCAAGGAAGCCCGCCGTTCGGTGGTGTGGGCGATCGCTCTGATCGGCGCCTTCTACCTGTTCACCCTCGTCCTGGGCTACGGTGCGGCGGCCCTGGTCGGCCCCGACAAGATCCTGTCCGCGGCCGGTGGGCAGAACTCGGCGGCGCCGCTGCTGGCCTTCGAACTGGGCGGGGTGATCCTGCTGGGCATCATCTCCGCGGTGGCCTTCGCGACCATTCTCGCGGTGGTCGCCGGGCTCACCATCACGGCCTCGGCATCGTTTGCGCACGATATCTACGCCAACGTGATCCGTCGCGGCAAGGTGGACGACAACGCCCAGGTGCGGGTCTCCCGGATCACCGCGGTGGTGATCGGCGTCCTCGCCATCGGTCTGGGCATCCTGGCCAACGGGCAGAACATCGCGTTCCTGGTGGCGCTGGCCTTCGCGGTCGCCGCCTCGGCCAACCTGCCGACGATCCTGTACTCGCTGTTCTGGCGACGCTTCAACACCCGGGGCGCGCTGTTCAGCATGTACGGCGGGCTGATCTCCACGATCGTGCTGATCGTGTTCTCCCCGGCCGTATCCGGGTCGGCGAGCGCCATGCTGCCGGATCTGGATTTCGACTGGTTCCCGCTGTCGAATCCGGGCATCGTCTCCATTCCGCTGGCCTTCGTGCTCGGCGTGGTGGGCACCTACCTCGGTGGTGACGACGAAGACCCGGTGAAGGCCGCGGAAATGGAGGTCAGGGCACTGACCGGCGTCGGCGCGGAAAAAGCCGTCGCGCACTGAATCCGGGACCCGGATACCGACCCACCGGTATCCGGGCGGATAATTCCCGGTGCAGGTACCGGCCGGACCCCGTTCTGTGAGGGTGAACGGGGCCCGGCCGTTTCTGTGTCACAGGGCCGGATTCCCGCGCGTCTGTGTCACAGGGCCGGATTCCCGCGCGTTTGTGTCACAGGGCCGGATTCCCGCGCGGAGTCAGGGCCGGATTCCGGCGCGGAACTTCGGTACCCGCATACTCACCCTCGTCCCCGCCCCGGGCGCGGTATCCACCACCAGGCCGTAATCGTTGCCGAACGCGGCGCGCAACCGGTCGTCCACATTGGCCAGCCCGATATGCGGCGCCTCGCCGCCGGTCCCCGCCGCGTCCAGGGTGCCCGAACGCAGAACCTCGGGGTCCATCCCGGCGCCGTCGTCCTCCACACTGATCACACAGTCGGTGCCGGCGTCGAGGGCTTCGATGGTCAGCGTGCCGCCGCCGGGCGTGCCCGCGATACCGTGCCGGACCGCGTTCTCCACCAGCGGCTGCAGCGCCAGGAACGGCAGCGTCACGCCGAGCACCTCGGGCGCGATCCGCAGCCGCACCTGCAGCGCGGACCCGAACCGGGCGCGTTCGAGTTCCAGATACCGTTCGATATTGCTCAGTTCATCGGCCAGGACCGTGTATTCGCCGGCGACCCGGAAGGAGTACCGGGTGAAGTCGGCGAAATCCAGGATCAGCTCCCGGGCCCGCGCGGGATCGGTGCGGACGAACGAGGCGATGGTGTTCAGCGCGTTGTAGATGAAATGCGGGCTGATCTGCGCGCGCAGCGCACGCACCTCGGCGCGGTCCAGCCGGGCCCGGGAGGCATCGAGTTCGGCCAGTTCCAGCTGGCCGCAGGCATAACGGGCCACCTCGGCGAGCGCGCCGAGGGTGCCGGGCCCGGGCGGGGCCGCGGTGACCATGCCCAGTGCTCCGGCCACCGCGTCGCTATCGGTGAGCAGCGGCTGGGCGACCAGTGTGCGACCCGGATGGTCGGGGTCCGGAAGGTGGACCATCACCGGGCGCCGGCCGTCGATCGCCCGCCGGGCCGCGTCGAGGAATTCCGCCGCCGGCACATGATGGGCGCCGTCCCAGGCGAGGAGTTCGCCGTCGGGATCGGTCACTCCCAACCCCTCCGCCCCGACGAGCGCTCGCAGATGGGGCGCGGCGTCCAGCGCCGAGGCCGGGGTCAACCCCTGGCGCAGCGAACGGGCAGCGAGCGACGCGGTATGCAATGCCGCGTGTACGGCCCGTTCGGCGGGGGTGGTGACCATCCGGCGCGGCCGCGCCCAGATCAGGAGTGCGGCCGCGATCAGCACGGCAGCGGCGGAGATCGCCACGACGGTCGTGGTCATCGCACCCTCTTATCGTTCCTGCCGTGCTCCCGGTGCCCGCCCGCTCAACCCAGGGGGCTACCCCGGGCTGGTGTACCGATCGTCCCCGACTCGCGCGAGCGCCGGCTCATGGCCCAGGTTCACCGGCTGTCGTTTCCGGCTCCTCCGCTGTCTCGCCGGTCGAGCCCCGAAACCGGCTCGCCGGCCGGGGCTGGTCATCGTCTCACGCTTCCCGCCGCAACCGCCATTGCTGCGGGAAACCTTCTCCGGAGGCGATAACCAGCCCGGGCCGGCGAGCCGTGCGAGCGATCGGCGCCGTCCGGTGGGGAAGTCGGATCTTCCGGCACCGGCCGCGCACCGTCGTCGTATTACCGGATGCCGGCGTTCACCCCCCGATACTCGGTGACGGTGAAGTCCACCGACCCGGGTTCGGGTACATGGGCGGCGCCGACCGTGACAGTTGCGGTGAACCGGCCGATACCGGGGTGGAACAGTGCCGACCGGCCGTCGTTCATCCAGTGACCCGGCCCGTTCGCGGTCTGCGTGACCGAACCGGTGGCGCCGGTATCGAGATTGCGCCAGTTCAGGGTGACCGGCAGGGTGCACGGTCCGACCCCGAACATGATGGTCGAGACGGTGAAGGCGGCGTGTTCGGGGTAGGCGTCGCCGGTGACGGAGGTATCGAGCTGGGCGGCACAGGCGCCCTGCGCGAGCGAGTAGACGGGCTGGAACGCGCCGCCGTCCGCCGCCGCGGGCGCCGCGGTGGCCGTGAGCGCCCCCACCACCAGCGCCGTCGCGGCCGCGGGGAGGGCGAACGCCGTGGTACGTGCTGTCATCGTTCACCTCGCTGGGTCGTTCGTGGGCTCGAGGGGGTCGATCGTCGGGTGCGATCGCTGTTCCGCTGCACCGGAACTCCGATCCGCCGATTGTGACGCGGCACGACCCTACCAGCGCCGGGCCGGGCCGGTGGCCGAATCGGCGTGCGCGCAGGCTCACCGGGAACGACACGCCCGATCCCGCCGGGCGCGCCGATCCGGCACCGAAGCTGTCGGTGGGTGCGCATAAACTCGCTACACCAACCCCCGCCGAGCCACTGGGAGGAAGGACAGTCTTGGCCGCCTCGTCCGGATTCGTTCATCTGCACAACCACACCGAGTACTCGATGCTCGACGGTGCCGCCAAGATCTCACCGCTGTTCGCCGAGGCCGAGCGCCTCGGGATGACAGCGGTCGGGATGACCGACCACGGCAATATGTACGGTGCCGCGGAGTTCTACAACTCGGCGAAGAAGGCCGGGATCAAGCCGATCATCGGCATCGAGGCGTATATCGCCCCCGCCTCCCGCTTCGACACCAAGCGCGTCCTCTGGGGCGATCCGAGTCAGAAGGGCGACGACGTCTCCGGTTCCGGCGCGTACACCCATATGACCATGGTCGCCGAGAACGCGACCGGCCTCCGGAACCTGTTCAAGCTGTCCTCGCTCGCGAGCATCGAGGGCCAGCTCGGCAAATGGGCGCGGATGGACGAGGAGCTCATCGCCACCTACGCCGAGGGCATCATCGCCACCACCGGCTGCCCGTCCGGCGAGGTGCAGACCCGGCTGCGGCTCGGGCACGAGCGCGAGGCGCTCGAGGCCGCCGCGAAGTGGCAGGAGATCTTCGGCAAGGAGAATTTCTTCCTCGAGCTGATGGACCACGGCCTGTCCATCGAGACGCGGGTTCGCTCCGGCCTGATCGAGATCGGCAAGAAGCTGGGTATCCCGCCGCTGGCCACCAACGACTGCCATTACGTGCACGAAACCGATTCGACCAATCATGAAGCGCTGCTGTGCATCCAGACCGGTAAGACGCTGTCGGATCCCAATCGGTTCAAATTCGGCGGTAGCGGCTACTTCCTGAAGTCGGCCGCGGACATGCGGGAACTCTGGGATGCCGAAGTGCCCGGGGCCTGCGACAACACGGTGCTGATCGGCGAACGCGTCGAGTCCTACGAGGAGATCTGGACCCACCGCGACCGGATGCCCAAATTCCCGGTCCCCGAGGGCGAGACCGAGGCGTCGTGGCTGCGCAAGGAGGTCGCGCGCGGGCTGGACTACCGCTTCCCGGACGGCGTCCCGCAGAAGTACCTCGACCAGGCCGAATACGAGATCGGCGTCATCCTGGAGATGGGCTTCCCGGCCTACTTCCTGGTCGTCGGCGACCTGATCAACCATGCCCGCGAGGTCGGAATCCGGGTCGGTCCCGGTCGTGGTTCGGCGGCCGGTTCGCTGGTCGCCTACGCGCTCAAGATCACCAATATCGACCCGCTGCCGCACGGTCTGCTGTTCGAACGGTTCCTCAACCCGGAGCGCGTATCGATGCCTGATATCGATATCGACTTCGACGATCGTCGCCGCGGCGAGATGGTTCGCTACGCCACCGAGAAGTGGGGGAGCGACCGGGTCGCCCAGGTGATCACCTTCGGCACCATCAAGACCAAGGCGGCCATCAAGGATTCGGCCCGGGTGCTGTTCGGGCAGCCGGGTTTCGCGATCGCCGACCAGATCACCAAGGCGCTACCGCCGCCGATCATGGCCAAGGACATCTCGGTTGCCGGGATCACCGATCCCGAACATGAGCGCTACAAAGAGGCCGCCGAGGTCCGTACGCTCATCGAGTCCAATCCGGATATCGCCAAGATCTACGACACCGCGAAGGGTTTGGAGGGCCTGATCCGCAACGCGGGCGTGCACGCCTGCGCGGTGATCATGTCGTCGGAGCCGCTCACCGACGCCATCCCGGTGTGGAAGCGGGCTCAGGACGGCGCCATCATCACCGGCTGGGACTATCCGTCCTGTGAGGCCATCGGCCTGCTGAAGATGGACTTCTTGGGCCTGCGCAACCTCACGGTGCTCGGCGACGCGATCTACAACGCCAAATCCAACCGCGGTGTCGATGTCGACCTGGACTCGCTGCCGCTGGACGATTCGAAGACCTTCGAACTGCTCGCCCGCGGCGACACCCTGGGCGTGTTCCAGCTCGACGGCGGGCCGATGCGCGACCTGCTGCGCCGTATGCAGCCCACCGCCTTCGAGGACATCGTGGCCGTCGGCGCGCTCTATCGCCCCGGCCCGATGGGCATGAACGCGCACAACGACTACGCCGACCGCAAGAACGGGCGCCAAGAGGTCAAACCGATCCATCCGGAGCTCGAGGAACCGCTGAGCGAGATCCTCGGCGAAACCTATGGTCTGATCGTCTACCAAGAGCAGATCATGCACGTCGCCCAGAAAGTGGCCGGGTACTCGCTCGGCCGAGCCGATATCCTGCGCCGGGCGATGGGCAAGAAGAAGGCCGAGGTCCTCGCGCAGGAGTTCGAGGGGTTCGAGAAGGGCATGCAGGACAACGGTTTCTCCAAAGCCGCCATCAAGGCGCTGTGGGACACCATCCTCCCGTTCGCCGGATACGCCTTCAACAAATCACATGCCGCCGCCTACGGCCTGGTGTCGTACTGGACCGCCTACTTCAAGGCCAACTATCCCGCGGAGTACATGGCCGCGCTGCTCACCAGCGTCGGTGACGACAAGGACAAGGCCGCCGTCTACCTGGCGGACTGCCGGCGCCTCGGGATCACGGTGCTGCCGCCGGATGTCAACGAGTCCGAGCACAACTTCACCTCGGTCGGCAAGGACATCCGCTTCGGGATGGGCGCGGTCCGCAATGTCGGTGTCAACGTGGTGTCATCGATCATCTCGGCGCGCGCGGAGAAGTCGAAGTTCACCGATTTCTCCGACTATCTGAACAAGATCGATGCGGTGGCCTGTACCAAGAAGGTCACCGAATCACTGATCAAGGCCGGTGCGTTCGATTCGCTGGGCCATCCCCGCAAGGGGCTGGCGCTCGTGCACTCCGATGCCATCGATGCCGTGATGTCCACCAAGAAAGCGGAGGCCATCGGCCAATTCGACCTGTTCGGCGGAATGGGTGAAGACGGTGACGAATCGATGGCCTCGGTATTCGATGTGAAGGTTCCCGACGAGGAATGGGAATCCAAACATCGCCTCGCCCTGGAACGGGAGATGCTCGGTCTCTATGTCTCGGGCCATCCTCTCAACGGTGTCGATCATGTGCTGGCCGCGGCGGCCGATACGCAGATACCGGTCATTCTGGAAGGCGATATCAAGGACGGCACCCAGGTGACCGTCGGCGGGATTCTCGCCTCGGTGAACCGCCGGATCAACAAGAACGGCCTCGCCTGGGCCTCGGCGCAGCTCGAGGATCTCACCGGCGGTATCGAGGTGCTGTTCTTCCCGCAGGCCTACTCCGTCTACGGCATGGATGTGGTGGAGGACGCGGTGGTGCTCGTGAAGGCCCGGGTCTCGATGCGTGACGACCGCGTCTCGCTCATCGCCAACGATCTCGCGGTGCCGGACCTGTCCGCGATCGGTGTCGCGAAACCCCTGGCGGTGACGATCTCGACCCGGATGTGCACCCGGGACAAGATCGGCGAGTTGAAGCGGGTGCTCTCCCGGCATCCCGGCACGTCGGATGTGCACGTGCGGCATGTGGGCGCCCGGGAGAAGACGACCCTGCTCAAATTGGACGACAGTCTCCGGGTGGAACCGTCCTCGGCGCTCATGGGCGATTTGAAAGCCCTGCTCGGCCCGGGCTGCCTGGCCTGAGACCGGGTCCTCGGCGGCGGGTCGTGCTCCGCGCCGCCGGCTGCTGCTCTGACGGGGTCTGGATGGCTTCTCGAGCCTCCGGGATTGCCCTGACCGACCGCGGACACCGCGGTGATCGCAATCGGGCCGGGCCCGTGATGTGTGTTCCTCGGCGCTACTGCGGGGCGACCGCGCCGAGGGCGGCGGCGTTGGATTCGTCCTGGTTGCCGAAGTTTGTGGCGACGGCGCCCACGCCGTCGCCGACTCCGTTCACCGCCTGGCTCAGCAGATCGAGGCCGGTGAGTCCCTCGTCAGCGGCGGGCTTGTACTTCTCGGCGAACTTCTGGCCGGTTTCGTCGCTGCCCCAGCATTCGCCTTCGCCGTTGATCACCGCGAGCGCCGCGTTCACCGCGTCGGCCACCTGATCGGCGACCTCGGCGATGGCGGGCCGGGCCGCCTGCAGGGCTTCCTCGTCGACCTCGAGTTCGCTCATTTCCCACCGTCCAGGTAGCCGCGGCCGCGGAAGTATTCGTCTTCGTCCTCCTCGGTCATCGGCTCGGCCGGGGGCGGGTTCGGTGACCGGGTCGGGGAACAGCGTGTCCACCAGGGATTTGATACTCGGCATCCCGGGCGCGATATCGGGGAGGTCCGGGACCTCGCCGGCCAGTGCGGCGACCGGTGCCCACGCCTGCTGGGAGAGTTCGCCGGCCTGCCGGGCCGCGTTCTGGACCGCCTCCAGGATCGAGCGCCCGAGCTTGTCGGGCGTGGATCGCTTGAACGCTTCCGCTGTCAGGTGCACATCCACCGGGATACCGGCGGTATTCGCATCGACGCGGACCAGATTGTCCGACGACCACACCGTCACTGTTGTCGCGGCCAGCCGCTGCTGGACCTCCGCCATTTCCGCTCGCTGCCGCTCGAACGTGACGAGCAGCTCGTCCACGCTCTCCCGCAGGATCTCGCTGGCTGCCTGGGTGGCCGCGCGATCCTCAGTGCCCGTCGGGTCGACCTTCCTGTTGTCGCGTCGGGTTCTTTCTACCTTCGACGCGCCCGATCACCCAATGGTTCCGTTCCGGCGTACCTCCGGGTCCGCTCCGGCCGTGCGCGGTGTGTTCAGCGAGCGACGGCGACACCGAGTGACTGGCTGTCGATGAACGCCGGTCCTTCCCCCGTGAAAATATCCAGTTCGCGGATCTCCAAGCCGGCGGCGCGGATGATGCCGGGGATATTGCGATCGAGATGGCATCCACCCGCGAGGCGCTGCTGGATCGGGTCGAGCCGGTGCTGCCAGCGCTGGACCGCGGGGTCGGGGGAGAGTCCGTGTTCGACGAAATGCACGGTGCCGCCGGGGACCAGGACGCGCCGTAGCTCGGCGAGGGCGGCGTCGATATCGGGGATGGTGCACATGGTCCAGGTCGACAGCGCGGTATCGAAACTGTCGGCCGGGAACGGCAACCGCTGACCGTCCAGGCCGGCGCGTTCGACGGAGACCCGGGCTCCGGCCAGCCGCCGGGCCGCCAGCTTCCACCCGAGATCGGCGGGTTCGACGGCGCTCACCGAGGTGACGGCGGCCGGATAGAACGGCACGTTCAGACCGGAGCCGAAGCCGAGTTCGAGCACGCGACCGGACAGCCCCGCGCACACCCGCTCGCGCAGCGGCTCGTTCACCTTCATCCCGCAGGCCACGTTCACGATGCGGGGAACGATATGGTCCCGGTAGATTCCCACGCCCTCCACTCTGGCACCCGGCGGGATCGAAAGCCATGGGTGAACACCCGGATCCGCTATCCTGGGGCCGAGTCAGGGAGGCCGGTCATGCCCATCAGGTTCCGTAAACGCACATCCTTCGGACCACTGAAATTCAATTACACCCAATCGGGTCTGTCGTCCTGGGGGATAAAGATCGGCCCGTGGTCGTGGAACTCCCGGACCAGGAAGAACAGCGTCGACCTGCCCGGACCGCTGAGCTGGCGGCAACGCTGAACCCGGGCTGCCGCGAAGATCAGAGCGGCCGCAGTTCGATCACCGCACCGCCCTGCTGCCAGGCCTGATAGATATCCGCCTTGTTCGGATTGCCGGCCGCGTCGAAGCCGATGCCGTTGTAGCAGGCGTTCTGCTTGTTGTCCCGGGCGATGACCTCGAACAACCGCATCACCTCCGCCTCGGCGGTGTGCACGAGCGGATCGAACTGTTCGGGCCGGCCGCCGCGGGTGATGGTCAGTGGTGTGCCGGGAGCCAGGTTCTTCACCCAGGGGCGCAGTGCGGTGCCGATCAGCAGCACCGAGCCATGTTTCGTATAGGCCACCGGGATATCGAAGGTCCGGCCGGTTTTCCGGCCCACCACGTGCAAGGTCATCAGGCGTTTGCCCACCAGCTTCGACAGCCCCGGCACCCGCAGCAACGTCCGGACGATCCGGTTGGTTCGCTCCTGGGATTCGCCGGGCTGCTCGGGTCCGGTGGTGCTGGGCGTCCCGTAGGGGTTGTCCTTCTTCTCCTCGCTCATGGCCCCAGTATCGGCCGTTCCGTTGCGCCGGACCACCGGGGACCCGAGCCGTGCCGTGGCAGATGATTCGGTTCTTCGCGGTTACAGCACTTGATCGAGGAAGCGGCGTAAGCGCGGCGTGCCGGCATTGTCGAAAAGGTCGTCGGGACTGCCCGATTCCACGACCTGGCCGGCGTCCATGAACACCACATGATCGGAAACACTGCGCGCGAAACCCATTTCGTGGGTGACCACGATCATCGACATACCGCCCGCGGCGAGTTCCGACATCAAGGCCAGCACACCCTTGACCAGTTCCGGGTCCAGCGCCGACGTGGCTTCGTCGAAGAACATGATGTCGGGTTTCATGGCGAGCGCGCGGGCGATCGCCACCCGCTGTTGTTGTCCGCCGGACAGATTGGTGGGCCGGGAATCGGCCTTCCCGGTGAGGCCGACGATATCGAGCTGTTCCAGCGCCAGCGCGCGGGACTCCTCCTTGCTCAGCCCGCGCAGTTTGCGCGGCCCCATCGCGATATTGTCGGCCACCGTGCGGTGGGGGAACAGGTTGAACTGCTGGAAGACCATACCGATCCGCTGACGCAGCCGGTCCGGATTCTCGGTGAGGACCGATTCGCCGTCGATCAAAATATCGCCGGCGTCCGGCTCGTAGAGCCGGTTGAGGACGCGCAACAGCGTGGATTTGCCCGAACCGGACGGACCGATCACGGTGGTGGTCTTACCGGCCTCGACATGGATATCCACACCCCGCAGGATCTGGTTGTGGCCCAGCCGCAGCTCCAGTCCGGTACCGGTCAGTGAGGCGCTCATCGGTTACCCACGCCCTTCCGTGATGGTCTGCTGCTCGACGGGGTCGATCGGCTGGTCCGGCCGCCCGGTGCGCATCCGGCGGTCGATGTAGTTCACCAGGTGCGTCAGCGGAATGGTCAGCAGGAGGTACACCAGACCCGCCGCGACCAGCGGGGACAGATTCCCGGTCTGCGCGTTCAGGTCCCGTCCCACGGCGAACAGTTCGCGCTGGGTCGCCAGCAGGCCCAGGAAGTAGATCAGCGAGGAATCCTTGATCAACGCGATGAACTGGTTCATCAGGGCGGGCAGCACCCGCCGCACCCCCTGCGGGATCACCACCAGCGTCATCGCCTGCCGGTAGCCGAACCCGATCGCGCGCGCGGCCTCGAGCTGGCCGGGCTCCACCGATTGGATACCGGAGCGGAAGATCTCCCCGATATAAGCCGAGGCGAGCAGTGCCAGCGCCACCGCGCCCAGCCAGTACGGGTTGTTGCCGGTGATTCCGCCGACCACCGGCCCGATACCGAGACCGATGATCAGGATGATGACCACCGCGGGCAGCCCGCGGAAGATATCGGTGTAGACGCGGGCCGGCCAGCGCAGCCACCGGGTCCGCGAGATCCCGGCGACAGCCAGCAGCATGCCGATGACGGTGCCCAGCACCCCGGAGACCACCGCCAGGATCAGGGTATTGGGCAGACCGGTCTTGAACAGGTCGGGAAACGCCTGCCGGTACAGCGACCAGTCGAAGAAGGTGTCGCGCAACTGTTCCAGAGTCGATTTCGGTGCCTGCCGGGTCTGCTCCTGCGGTCCGCGTTCGGCGGCGAGCGCCGCGAAATCCGGCAGCTGCGGGGCGGGCGCGGCCTTGGACCCGGGTTTCCAGCCGGGCGGCAGTTCCCGCGGCACCCAGTCGCTGTAGAGGCGCGCGTAGGTGCCGTCGGCGATCACCGCGTCCAAGCCGGCGTTGAGCGCGTCGATCAACGGCTGGTTGTTCTTCGCGACCGCCCAGGCGGCGAAATTGTCCAGGCTGAACGAATTTTCCACTACGGAGGTGGCGTCACCGGGCGCGATCGCACCCTCGGCCTGCGCGGACGGGGCGACCCAGGCGTCGACCTGGCCGGTTTTCACATTCGCGTAGGCCGTGTTGTAGTCGGGGAATTTCACCGGGTCCAGGCCCAGTTCGTTCACCACGTACTCGTCCTGCACGGTGCCCTGCACCACGGCGACCCGCGATCCGGGGCCCAGATCGCCGAATCCGCCTACCGGGCTTCCGTCCTTGACGACCAGTGAGAAGTAGCCGAAATCGTAGCCGTTGGTGAATCCGACCTGCTGACGTCGCGCGTCGGTGGTGGTGATGTTGGACGAGCCGACATCGAACCGCTTACCCGCCACCTGGGCCAGGAGTCCGGCGAATTCGGTGCCGGAGAACTGCACCTGCAATCCGAGCTTCGCCGCCACCGCCCGCAGCAGTTCGTTGTCGAATCCGGTGAAGGAACCGGCGGAATTCACGCAGATACTGGGCGGTGCGTCCGAGAGTGTGCCCACGCTCAGCACGCCTGGCCGGATCAGTCCCAGGCGGGAAATATCCACCGACTCGACGGGGGCGGCGGACGGGGTGGTGAACCGATCCTCGGACCCGCCGCCGGGCGCGCTCAGTCGCTCCGGCGCCGCCGAGGCCGCTTCGGGTCCGGGCGGCGCGCACAGATCACGGGCGGCGGTGTCTCCGCTGCCGCCACCACCGCAGGCCGTGGCCAGCAGGGCCACGGCGCACAGCAGCGCCGCGAGCAGCGCACGGGATCGCGGGGCGGGCAGTCGGGCCATGATCGACAACCCTAAACCCCGATCCGGCCGGGACCGGACACCGCCGCTGGTTCGCCCGGTGCGCCGTGCTGTGCCGCTCGAGCACGAGCGAACACCCTGCGGTGACGCTGCTCAGCGTGCGCTGAACAGCCGGCCGGGGGAACTGATCGTCGTGTACATCGAGGGGATCGGTGCCGGGCGGCCTTCGAAGAACGCCCGCGGCACGTCCACGAGCATCATGTCTATCTGCCGCTGCTCGATACCGCGGTCGAGCAGGTAGGGAAAGACGTCGTCGAACAGGTGGGTGTAGTGCCACTGCGGCAGGACCGCCTCGCGCACGGCCGGTTCCATCCAGTCGATATAGCAGTTGGCGTCCTGCGACAGGACCATCCGGCCGGTGTACCCGCGGCGCACCATTTCGATGAGCGTATCGGCGCGGGCCTCGAACGGGGTGTCGAGATTGAGCCCGAAGCGGTCCATACCCAGGACGAAACCGGCGTCTCCGAGAGCGGTCAGGTACTCCAGGTCCGTGGTGTCGCCGCTGTGGGCCAGCACGATGCGGCCGGGATCGACCCCTTCCTCCACACACATGACCCGTTTGACCTCGAGACCGGACCCGGAGTCGGCGTGCGTGTGCACGGTGATCGGCACCCCTGTCTCGTGGTGGGCCCGCGCGACCGCGCGCATCACCCGCTCCACACCGAGGGTGATCCCCGGGGCATCGACCGCGCATTTGAGCATGCCCGCCTTGACGCCGGTGCCGCCGATACCGTCGCGGATATCGCTGACGAACATCTCGACCAAGGGATCGGTGCCCTTCCCGCCCAGCCGATCCGGCGCCGGGCCGCGATGCCGGAGGTAGAACGGCAGGTCGTTGTAGGTGTACAGCCCCGTCGCGACCACCAGCTGCAGCGGAACCCGCTCGGCGATCCGGGCGATCCGGGGGATGTAGCGGCCCATACCCACCACTGTGGGGTCCACGATGGTGCGGACACCCGCCTCGTAGGCGACGGTCAACCGGCGCACGGCGTCGTCGACCCGCGCGTCCTCCGAACCCCATTCGGCCGAATAGTTCTGCTGCATATCGCTGCTGAGGACGAAAACGTGTTCGTGCATGAGGGTGACACCGAGGTCGGCAGTATCGACGGCGCCGCGGACGGTGTGGATCGAGGGCACAGCGAGCTCCTGGGTCGGACAGGACGGGGTGCGCGAATGCACCCCGCGGGCGGGGGATTCGAGTCGCGGCAAGACCGGTATGTGGTGTGGGTGATGGCCGGACCGGGCAACAATGGGCCGGTCGGCCGGATAACCGACCATACGGCGGGGACGATCGGGCAGACCATATTCCGGGGGCATGAAAGGTTGCCGGGCATTTGTGCGCACTGCACGATTCCGGCCCCGTTGGTGACCCGCGTGGCCGGATCGAGCGGTGCTCAGCGGTGTGCCGCGTCCGGGAGCAATACCGCGGCCCCGAGCCGGTGCGTCGCTTGAAGCGCCAGCCGCAGATGCAGATCGCCGTCCTGGGTGTGGTGGGAGCCGACCAGGTTCAGTGCCTGCCGGACGCGGTATTGCACGGTGTTGCGATGGACCGCCAGCTCCTGTGCGGCCGCCGCGTAACTGTTGTTGCGGGCCAGGAAAACGCGCAGAGTGTCGCGCAACCACAGGTTGCGCTGGTTGTCCACGGCGAGGGCACCGAGTTGCTCGGCGACGAATTCCCGCAGCGTCTCGATATCGCCCGCCATCAGCGCGGTGGCCGCCACATCGGCATAGGAGATCACGCGTTCGCCGCCGGGCCCGCCGAGCTGCGCTATCCGGCGGGCCCGCGCGGCCTGACCGGCCGCCTGCCGGAACCCGGTCACCCCCGCGGCGCAGCCACTGATCGCCATGCGGACCGGCAGCTCCCGCTCGGCCAGTACCCGTTCGATCGCGCGGGCATCGACGGTGATCGCGCGGGGGACCGAGAACCACAACCGGGCCTCGTGCTCGTCCACCGGGACCAGCAGGGTCCGGTGGACGCGCCCGAACAGACCCGCCAGCGCGGTCCGGAGCTGATCGAGCACATCTGCCGCGGTGGCGGTGCCGACCTGCGGATCGGTCCACGCGGTGGCGGCGAGATGGTGGCCGGTCAGCGGGTACTGCAGGGCCCGTTCCGCCTCCCCGATATCGACGGCCGCGCCGTCGAGCAGCCGGTTCACCCAGCGCTGCCGCAAGCCGCCCCGGCTGCCGACCCAGCGTTCGTGTTCCTGCTCGTGGGCGACGCCGACCTGCTCGCAGACCTGGTCGATATAGGTCGAGGTGCGATGGACGATGCGCATGATCACCGCGGCGGTGTCCGCCCCACCGAATTCGACCGCATACCGCATGGCGACGTCGAGAAAACCGGTCTGTCCGATCCGGTACGCGCGGATCAGGGCGGAGGCCGGGATATCGTTGCGGGCCAGTGCGCGGGCGGAGGTGAGGGCCCGCTCCGGAGCGCGGACCTCTGCCTCGTCCGCCCCGTTCCGGAGGAATTCGAGGACCGCCGACACATTGTCGCTCGTACTGGCGTCCGCCAGTTCGCGCAGCCGGGCGTCCTGCCCCAGGACCCGGACCCGGGCCCGGATCTCCGTCGACAGGTGCCGGACCAGTTCATCGCGTTCGTCGAGGATCGTCTGTGCGATCCGTTCGACCACGTCGACCTCGGATCCGTTACCCGCGTGCGCCACAGTGTCATCATCGCGTGCGCGGGGCGCGACGGCAGCGCCATCACACGATCCGTCGTGGGGCCCCCGAGGAGACGCGGCCCGGTCGAGCACCACCCGGTCATCCGCTGTGCGGAGCGCGCGGTGCGGATAGAGTTGGCGGGCAGGCGGGGGCCGGGTACGGACCGCGCGCGGCGGTGTTGTTGCAGGATCGACTCGGCACGGGGCAGTTGTATGAAGATTCCCGCCGGTGCGCCCGGGTGGTACGACGCGTGTACCCCGGAGGAACGCGCCAGTACGGTCGCGCTGGCGGCCTCCCGATGGAAATGGTCGGTGGTGTGGGCATCCCTGGCGTTCGCCGGCGTGGCGCTGGCCGCCTGTGTCGCGGTCAGCGGGTGGCTACCGGTGCCCTGGCCGGTGACCGGCGTTCCGCGCGGGGCGCTGGGCATCGCGATCTGCGCCCTGCTGCTCGATCTGGCCGTGCTGATTCCGAACAGTATGGCGTGGTCGCGGGTGGGCCGGGTGTTCTCCGGCGCCGCCCCGGAATCGGTGGTGCGTCCGTTCCGGTGGCTGCGCTGGCTGCCGACCTCGCTGGTCTCACTGTTCGGCACGGTCGCGATGCTGGTGGCGGGGGTTTTCCCGCTCGCCGCGCTGGGCGAGGGCGGTGTGCGCGGGGTGTCTTTCACCGGGTGGCTCACTGCCGTGGTGGCGGTGCTGTGTGTGACCTGCGGACTGTCGACGTTGTGGTTGAAGGTGATTCTCCGGCCCGTCCGGACGGGCCCCTGAGCGAGTTCGCCGGTCAGTTGAGCGGGCTGCGGCGTTCCAGCAGCACCGCGTCGCGCCAGCGGCCTTCGAAGCGGCCGATCCGTTCCCGGATGCCGACCGTGCGGAACCCGGCCGCGTGATGGACCGAGATGGCGGTCCGATCTTCGGGAAACAAGGTGGTCTGCAGCGTGCGCAGACCCGCTTCTTCGGCCGCGGTGACCTGGCGGCGCAGCAGCGCGGTACCGAGGCCCCGGCCCTCCAGTTCATCGGCGACCATCATGCAGCTGTCGGCGATATCGCGGTAGAACTCATGGCCGGATACCGGGGTGAGAGCGGCCCATCCGACGACCCGGCCGCCGCTTTCGGCGACCCAGCGGTGGTCCGGCAGCCACTGCTCGTCCAGGACCTCGCGGCTGGGGGCGTCGGTGGCGAAGACCGCGGGGTACACGGAGCCGCGGGCGGCGAAGATGGCCCGGATCGGGGCCCAGTCGTCGGCGGTCATCGCGCGGACCGTCACATCGCCGGGTAGATCGTCGGGGCAGGGCGGTTGCGGGGTGAGGATGCCCATGACCGCGTCGGCGGTATGGGGGAGTTCGGTGCACCGGTGCGGGTTGACGGTGACGAGTGTGGCGGTGCCCTCTTTGTGCACAGTGACGAAACCGGCGTCGGTGAGTTTGCGGACGTGATGGGACACGGTCGGCTGACCGATACCGAGTGCTTCGGCGATTTCGCCGATATGGATTCCGGCGGGGCTCGTGGCGACCTGGTGCAGCAAGCGAACCCGGGTGGGGTCGGCCAAGCAGGAAAACCAGCCGGCGTAGAGGGTCGCGTCGGCGACCGGGAGCGCATCGTCGCGCACCTGGTCCCGCACGATCGGCGGTCCCAATGAGGTCATGCGGCCCACTATATCCAGGGAAATATCCGTTTCGAGAAATATGCCGTTCGGGAGGTTTATCGAGTGTCTTCGATATTTCCGGGAGAAAACTTTCCGGGACCTTTTCGCCGCCTCGCGGTGACAATTTCGTTTCCTCGATCGGGAATTATCTCTTTCTCGGGGTCATGGCGCCGAGCGGCGTGGACCTCGCGGTGACCTCGGGGCAGCACACGGTATCGGGGATTCCGCTGCTGGGAAAGTGGCGTAGGGCGTTGCTCCGCCGATCGAGGTGGAATCGGCCGGTTCGGCCGCGATGTGCGGCCGAGTGCAGGTGAAATGGGGGAATGGAGAATAGTGCGTCGTCGGCCTGGAATTCGTGAACGGGCTGCTTTTCCTTTCCGCTGCCCGGTATGGCCGGCGCCGGGACCGGGAGAGGTGGATCTCCGGCGGGTCTCCGGTGGCGGCGCCGAGTGTCCCGGACAATTACATTCGCGTATAGCACGGAGCCACGGACTGCTGAGCTCACCGGATGTCGCGAACGAGGGTGCGTTCGGCCCTCACGCCGGTTACCGTCCGGGACGCCGTTGCCGGAACGTGCCATGTGACCTTACTGTGTAAGGATGAGCAGCGTCGCTTATTCCGGCACCGCCGGAGCAGAGTTTCGGCGGCTGACGTCCGCCTTCACCCGGGTCTACGGTGGCCGGAAGGGTGTCGGCGCGTCGCTGGCCGTCTATCGGCACGGGGAACCGATTCTGGATATCTGGACTGGGGAATCCGCGCCCGAGCGGGCGTGGACCCGCGATACCGGTGCCATGGTCTTTTCGGCGACCAAGGCGATCGCGTCCACGGTCGTGCACCGGCTCGCCGACCGCGGGCTGATCGATTACGATGCCCCCGTCGCCGAATACTGGCCCGAGTTCGGGTGCAACAAAAAAGATTGCATCACCGTCCGGCAGATCCTCACGCATTCGGCGGGGTTGTCGGGTGTGGGCACACTGGCCGCGCACGGGTCGGAACTGCTCGATCACGAACTCATGGCGCAGCGGCTGGCCGCCGCGACCCCCGACCGGCTGCTCGGCGTCCCCGCCTACCATGCGATGACCTACGGCTGGCTGCTTGCCGGACTGACCCGGGCCATCACCGGGGCCAGTATGAAGGAGCTGTTCGCACAGGAAGTCGCGGAACCGCTCGGTATCGAGGGTATCTACCTGGGCCGGCCGCCCGCGGGATCGCTGACCTTGGCCGCGGAAAGTTTCGGGACCGGGTTCGCCTTCGCCGGCACCCCGCGCGGAGCCCGGCTGGTCACCTTGTTGCAGAGCATCCCCGGCGTCCTCGGGGTGAGCAGCCGTTCGATGTTCATCCCGGGCGCGGAAGCCATTCTCGCCGGCCCGAACCCGCCGGTACTGGACAGCGAGATGCCCGCAGCCAACGGTGTGTGCACGGCCAACGGCCTCGCCGCCATGTACGAGCCGCTGGCCTGTGACGGTATGGCGGGTGGGCAGCGGTACCTGTCCGGGGCCACCATGCAGGCGATTCGCCGGATCGAACGGTACCGGCCGGATACCGGGCTCTTCCTCTACATGGGGCCGCTGTGGCATCTGGGCTACCACTCGATGCCGACCGTGGGCGCGCCGCGCGGCTTCGGCCATATCGGTCTGGGCGGCTCGTTCGGCTGGGCCGATCCGGACAGCGGGATCTCGGTCGGGTTCACGCACAACCGGCTGTCGCTGGACATGCTGGCCCTCGATCAGCCCGCCTTCGCCTGGCTGCTCCCGCTGGTGATGGCGGGCGCCCGGTCCGCCCGCCGGATCGCCCGCAGCGCGCCCCGGGAGGCCGCGGCCTGACCGGTCAGGTCAGGTAGCGGTAGGCCGGCGAGCCCGGTTCCAGCCGTTCGCACTGGATCGGCGACCGGGCGATCCGGTCCAGCAGTGGCTGCAGTCCGGTGCGTTCGCCCAGTTCCACACCCACCAGCGCGGCACCGGTTTCCCGGTTGTTGCGTTTGACGTATTCGAACAGCGTGATGTCGTCGTCGGGGCCGAGCACCTCGTCCAGGAACCGGCGCAGCGCACCGGGTTCCTGTGGGAAGTCCACCAGGAAGTAGTGCTTGAGACCCTGGTGCACGAGCGACCGTTCGATCACCTCGCCGTAGCGCGAGACATCGTTGTTGCCGCCGGAGACCAGGCACACCACCGTGGACCCGGGTTCCGGGGCCGCCTCGAGCAGGGCGGTCACCGCGAGCGCGCCGGCCGGTTCGGCGATGATCCCCTCGTTCTGGTACAGGCCCAGCATGGCCGTGCACACGGCGCCCTCGTCGACCCGCAGCAGCCGGAACGCTCCCGCACCGTGCGGGGATTCGGTGGCGGTGAGCAGCGGCAGCGAGGCATGGGTGACGACTCTGCCGCCGAATTCCGAGACCGCGTCGAAGGGGACCTTGCCGATCCGGCGTACCGCCGCGCCGTCGACGAACGGGTCGATGGTGGGCAGCGTGACCGGTGAGCCCGCGACCAGCGCCGCGGTCAGCGACGCGGCCCCGGCCGGTTCGACACCGAGGATCCCCGTCTGCGGCGAACGCTCGCGCAGGTAGGTGCCGATTCCGGCGAGGCATCCGCCGCCGCCGACCGGAACGACCACCAGATCGGGCGGCGTCTCGAGCTGGTCCAGGATCTCCGCCGCGATGGTGCCTTGACCCGCCGCGGTGCGGGTGTCGTCGAACGGGGGCACCATGGTGGCGCCGGTGCGCCGGACATCGGCGGCGGCCGCCGCGGCGGCGGCGTCGAAGGTTTCGCCGACCGCGATGAGCTCGACGAATTCGCCGCCGTGGACCCGGATGCGGTCGCGCTTCTGTTTGGGGGTGGTGGTCGGGACATAGATCCGGCCGGTGATTCCCATCGCCCGGCAGGCGAATGCCACGCCCTGGGCGTGATTGCCGGCGCTCGCGGTGACCACCCCGGCGGTCCGTTCGGGCTCGCTGAGCTGGATGACCACGTTGTAGGCGCCACGCAATTTATAGGACCGCACGACGGTGAGGTCCTCCCGCTTGAGATACACCTGCGCGCCGGTGAGCTGGGACAGCCGCGGGCAGAGTTGTAGCGGGGTCGGCTCGATAATTTCGGCGATGCGTTTGGCCGCGGCGTCGATCTCGTCCGCGGTCAGCGCGGGACGAGCTTCGGGCAGGTGGCTCAGCACATCGGACACCCGCTCCATGGTGCCACCCGCCGCCGCCGCGGACCGCGGCGGGTGGTCTGTACTGGGATTACGCTAACTTCGCCAGGGCTTCGCGGGCTAACTCAGCGTGGGGTCAGCACGAACACCGGGATCTGCCGGTCGGTCTCGAGCTGGTAATCGGCGTAGGGCGGGTAGGCGGCGACCGCCCGCTCCCACCAGATGGCCTTTTCTTCGCCGGATACCTCGCGGGCGGTGTAATCCTTGGTGACCGCGCCGTCCTGCAGTTCCACATGGGGGTGCGCGACCACGTTGTAGTACCAGACGGGATGCTTCGGCGCGCCGCCCAGGGAGGCGACGACCGCGTATTCGCCGTCGTGCTCGACCCGCATGAGGGCGGTCTTACGCAGCTTGCCGGACTTGTTCCCCACGGTCGTCAGCACCACGACGGGCATGCCCTGCAAGGTGGTGCCCTCGGTACCCCCCGAATTCTCGATCTTCTCGGCCTGCTCCCGGGCCCAATCGGAGGTGGACGGTGCATATTCTCCAGTCAATGGCATATCCCCCGAAACACCCCGGTGCCCGGTGATTGTTCCCGGAACAGGCCGGCCGGTTGTTCCGGCTCCCGGTGGGAAAGGGGTGCATCCGGATACTCCGCTGCACGGTTCGCCCTGGCCACCTGGTCGGCGAGTGCCCGTGATGTGTGTGCCGAAAGACAAAAGTTCGATGGACCGAACACCTGGTCTGCGGGTAGCCTGATCGCATGACCGCATCGCACACTCTCGATACCCGCGACGCCGTGCGCGCCGGGGCGGAGATCGATATCGCGGGGTCGCGCTGGCCGGTGTACAAACTGGAGGCGCTGGCAGCGGGGCTGCTGGCTCTCGTGGCCGCGGCGCTCGTACTCGGTTCGCCGCAGGCGGGGGTACTGCTCGGCGCCACGGTGGGCGCGGTGTTGTGGACGCTCGGCCGGTGGCGCGCCGCGCGATAGCGCGCGCAGGACCGGCGGTCCGCCTTCCGGGGGGTTGCGCTCGTACTACTCTGGGCCGAGCTGAACTTATGTCCAACTTGGTCCGGGTCGACAGTCCGGAGCCCCGACGTACACGCGAGCCGAGATATGAGCGATCGAGTACATGCCTTCACCGACGACGCGCTGGGCGACTGTGACGCCGTAGCGCTGGCGGAGCGGGTCCGGTCCGGTGCGGTGACTCCGGAAGAAGTGGCCGCGTCGGCACTCGCGAGGGCCGAGAAGGTCGATCCCCAGTTGCACGCGATCGCGCACCGCTGCCCGAGTCCGCGGCACCCGGCGCGCGATTCGGGGATCTGGTACGGAGTTCCGGCTTTCGTCAAGGACAATGCCGATGTGGCGGGTTTGCCGACCTGCCACGGCAGCGCCGCCATCACCCCGCATCCGGCGGGTAAGGACGACCGGTTCACCGCGCAACTGCTCAGTACCGGCGTGACCGTGCTCGGGAAGACAACCATGCCCGAGTTCGGTTTCACCTCCACCACGGAATTCGAGAGCGGCGATCCCACTCGCAACCCCTGGAACACCGAGTACACGGTCGGCGGCTCGTCGGGCGGATCGGCGGCCATGGTCGCCTCGGGTGTGGTTCCGGTGGCGCACGGTAACGACGGTGGCGGCTCGTTGCGGATCCCGGCGGCCTGCGCCGGGCTGTGGTCGTTGAAACCCAGCCGTTTCCGGCACCTGGACAATGCACAGGCGCGGCAGCTGCCGATCAAACTCGTCTCCGAAGGAGTGCTGACCCGCTCGGTACGCGATCAGGCCGCCTACCACGCGGCCGCCGAAAGCTATTGGCGCAACCCGAAACTCCCGCCCATCGGCACGGTGGAGGGTCCGTCGGACCGGAAACTGCGGATCGGGCTGCTCCTCACGGCGTGCAACGGACGCGAACCCGATGCCGAGACCGCCGCCGCGGTGCGGAGCACGGCCGAAATACTCGAAGCCGCAGGGCATTCCGTCGAACCCATGGCCTCGCCGGTGGCGCCGAGCCTGGTCGGGGATTTCCTGCGGTACTGGGGGTTCCTGGCGCAGATGTCGGGGGTCACCGGCAAATTCAGCCACGGCCGGAGCTTCGACGCCGCCCGTCTGGACGCCTTCACGAAAGGGCTCGCCGCGTCCTTCCGCCGGCAACTCCTGGCGACCCCGGGCGCGCTGTACCGGCTGAACAAGGCCCGCGCCGACTACGACGAGGTGCTCACCCGCTACGACGTGATCCTGTCCCCGGTGCTCACCCACACCACTCCCGAGCTCGGGTATCTGCGCCCGGGCGTGCCGTTCGACGAATTGCTGGAACGGGTCACGAATTTCGTGGGCTATACGCCGATCAACAATGTCACCGGCTCGCCGTCGATCGCGATTCCGGCGGGCCTCACCGACGCGGGCCTGCCCGTCGGGGTGATGCTCAGCGGTGCCTACGGCGACGAACGGACCCTGCTCGAACTGGCCTTTCTGCTGGAGGCGCAGCGGCCGGCGCCACGGATCACCGGAGCCTGACCGGCGGTCCCGGCGGGCCGGTGCTCAGCGCACCAGCAGCGCCACCGGCAGGCGGGCGAAGAGCTTTTCGGTGCGGGCGCGATTCTGGAAGGTGTGGCCGGTGAGCCGGTCGGTCCACGAACCGCCCGAGAGCTCGATATAGGTATCGCCCCAACCGGTTTCGCCGATCGCCACACTGTGCCGGGTCACCGCCACGATGATCTCCGGTTCCGCGCCGACCCGCCCGCGCCCGTAGGCCACCAGTTTGTCAGCGTGTTCGCCGTGTGCGAAAACGGGCGTGTAGGCACCGCCGACGAAACATTCCGGCCGCTCCCGGCGCAGCCAGAGCGCGTACGCCACCACCCACATCTTCGCGGCGCCGGTGATATCCAGCGGCGGGGTGGTGGTGAGGGTGTGCAACATCGCGGCCCGGGAGCCGAAATCCACTGGCCGGCGGTTGTCCGGGTCGACCAGGGAGTCCTCCCAGATCTCGCAACCCTGGTAGATGTCCGGGATGCCCGGCGCGCACAGCTGCAGCAGTTTCTGGCCCAGCGAATCCGACCAGGCGTGCGGTGCGAGATCGTGGGCGAGATCGGTGAGCTGGCGGCCCACCGGCCCGTCGATGACCTGGTCCAGCCAGGTGTGGACGGCGTTCTCGAAATCCAGGTCGGGTTCTTCCCAGGCGGTGTGCAGGCCGGATTCCCGCATCGCCTTCTCGGCGAACCGGTGCACCCGGTCGCGCAGCCCGGGCACGGACGAGGGCGGCCGGCCGTCGGCGGGCCACATCCCGAACATGTTCTGCAGCAGGAAGAGCGCGGTCGCGCCGTCGGGCGGGGGGAGTTTCTCCAGCCACAGGGTCACCGCGCGGGCCCACATCCGCGGAACCTGGGACAGGACACCGATCCGGGCCCGGACATCCTCGCCGCGTTTGGTGTCGTGGGTGGACAGCGTGGTCATCGAGGCCGGCCAGCGCAGCGCCCGCGAGGCGTTCCCGAGATGGAATTCGTTGACCGTGCGACCGAACCGGGCCGGGTTCCCGCCCAGTTCCTGCAGCGAGACCAGCCGCACCGCCCGGTAGAAGAGGATGTCCTCCACGGCTTTCGCACCGATTGCCGTGCTCACCTGATGGAACCGGGTCCACGCGGCACCGCCCCGGGTGATCGCAGTGACCAGCACGGACAGCGGCACCCGCAGTTCGGCATTGCGCTTTTCGACCTCGGCCAGGACCGCGCTGATCATCCCGGCCAGCGGTGTGTAATCGGCCCGGGCCACGGGCAGGAACGACAGCACCTCGATCGTGGCGTTGGTGAGCGCCATCGTGTCGAAATCCTGGGCGCCGGCGTCGTGTTTGATCGCGGCGACCAACCGGCGGACCTCCGGCAGCAGAATACTTTCGGCCACCGCGCGTTTGATGCGGTGCTCTTTCTCCCCGACCCACACCCGGTCGCTGCCGTGGCCGGTGATATGCCGCGACAGTTCGGTGAGGATCTGTTCCCCGGCGGGTTCGAGCAGGACACCACCGAAATCGGCGAGGGTGTCGTACCCGGTGGTGCCGTCGATCGGCAGGGTGGGGTCGAGAGGTTCGCGGTTCGCGAGCGTCTTCTCCACCAGCAGCAGGCGATTCGGCCCGATCAGCGCGCGCAGCCGCTGCAGATACTCGGTCGGATCGGACAGTCCGTCGGGGTGGTCCACCCGGACGCCGTCGATCAGATCGTGTTCGCACCAGGCCGCCAGTTCGCTGTGGGTGGCCTCGAAAACGTGCGGGTCCTCCTGGCGCAACGCGGCCAGTCCGTCGATCGCCAGGTAGCGGCGGTAACCGCAGATCCCGGATTTCCGGCTGACCAGCCGATAGTGCTGTTTGTCGTGAATGCGCAGGGCGTTGTCGCCGTCGGTGCCGGGCGCGATCGGGAAACGCAGTTCGTGCAGGGCCAGCAGCGGTTCGGGGCCGGACCGGTCGACGCTGAGCGCGGCCGGATCGTTCTCGCCGCGCAGTACCGGGAGCGCCAGGCGCCCGCCGACACCGTTACCCGGACTCCAGTCGATATCGAAGAACGTCGCGAACTGCGATTTCCGACCGTACTGCAGCACATGCCACCACCACGGGTTCTGCTGCGGATCCGCGACCCCCACATGGTTGGGCACCAGGTCCATGAGCAGTCCCATGCCGCGGTTGCGGACCTCGTCCGCCAGGGCCTTCAGGCCGACCGGGCCGCCGAGGGCGGGGGACACGGTGGTGGGGTCGGTGACGTCGTATCCGTGGGTCGAACCGCGCACGGCCGTCATCACCGGCGACAGATACACATGCGACACCCCGAGTTGCTGGAGATACTCCGCGATGGCCGCGGCCTGAGCGAAGGTGAGTCCGTCCGGTCGCAGCTGTAGCCGGTAGGTGCTGCGGACCGGAGTGAGGCGCGGAGTGGGGCGGAAGCGCGGCGGGTCTGCGGGCATACGGTTCTCGGTCGGGTCCTGAGGTGGCGCGGCGGACGGGTTCGGGCCGCGACTGCTGGGGTGCAGTGCGGTGGCGTGGGTCAGCGCGGATGGTAGGCGTGATCCCGCGGCCGGGTGATATCCGGCGATCTCCGCGGCGGTGCCGCACCCTCGGGCAGCGAATCGGACGCGTGCATGGTCAAGACCCTAGCGTTATTCCGGCGGAGTTCGGCCGGGGGCCGCTGGTCATCTGTTCAGTTCGGCTCGGCCGGGGTGAGCAGGCGGCGGCCGTAACCGGTTCGCCGGGCGATTGCGGCGAGACTTCCGAGTGTCAGGCGTTGCAGCCAGGGTGGTATTCCGGCGAGGTAGCCGTCCTGGAGTTCCCAGAGCAGGGCGAGTGCCAGCGGATTGCGCGGAACCCGGGAATCGGTGGTGGCGCCCGCTTCGTCCAGGGCGCTCCACAGCGCGAACATCTGCCAGTGCCGAAGCGGCGGCCGGATCTCGTGGTCCATCACCGTTCCGGCGGACTCGTTCCAGAACTCGTGCACCGCGCGGGCGGGTGCCGTGACGGTATCGCCCGGCCCCGCCAGGATTTCGCGGCCGTCGATCCGGAACCGCAGCGCGCCCCGGCGCACGGTCCATTCTTCGGCCAGTACCGGATGCCAGTGCGGCCCGGCCTGTCGGCCGGGTTCGCCGAGTTCGTGCTGTAAGCGCAGGTACGGGCCGCGTTCGTCGATGCCCTGGTCGAGCATCGTGACGCGATGGCCGTTGCGGAAGGTGAGGAGGACCCGGGATGCCATCGCTCAATTAGAAAGGTAACCTTCATAATATGTCAACACCCGAACCCGCATCCCTGTTGAAACTGCTCAGTCGCGCAACCCGGGCGGTGGAGGACGAACTGAACGCCGAACTACGTGCCCGGCTGGCCGCCCCCGACCTGCGTCCCGCGCACTACGCGGTGTTCCGGTATCTCGATCCGGCGGGTTCGCGGGTGGGGGAGCTGGCGCAGGCGGCGGGAATGACGCAGCAGTCGATGGGCGAACTGATCGGTCAGCTGGAACAGGCGGGCCTGGTGCGGCGGCAGGTGGATCCGGCCGACCGGCGGGCCCGGCAGGTGGTGTGCACCGATGCGGGACACGTGGCGCTGCGGCTCGCGGGCGAGCGTATCGCCGGTATCGAACGGCGGGTACGGGCGGACGTGGGCGACCTTGGTATGGATGAATTGCGGCGGCTGCTGGCTCGGGTGGCCGCCATTCTCGATCGGCGCGAAGCGCGGGAGGGGTCCGGTTCGGCGCGGTAGCCGGGCCGAGGCGGTGCAGTCCGGTGTGCCGGTAGCGGAGACGCTCCGAGTCCGGTGTGGGGCGATGTGCTCGGGAGAGGTGGATGTCCGTGAGCCGGTCGACCTGCCCGGTTCGGCCGGGGTGGAGCCGTGTGGCCCGCAGGGGCGCGCGTACCCCGGGGCGGTGGCGATGGTCGTTCTTCGGGGGTGAGCGGCGGCGCCGGGTCGGCGTTGGTAACTTGAACGGTGTTCAGGTCGCCCGCGGGTGGCCCCGTCTCCGAGGGAGAGGACCGCACCGTGACCGTTGTCCCCGCGGCGCTCGACGCCGCGCAGATCTCGGCGTTGGATGCCCGGCATGTGTGGCACCCCTACGGCGGTTTCCCGGCCACCACCGAACCGCTGGTGGTCACCTCCGCATCGGGTACCCGGCTGACCCTGGCCGACGGGCGTGAACTCGTCGACGGGATGAGCTCCTGGTGGGCGGCGGTCCACGGCTACCGGCATCCGGTCCTCGACGCGGCACTCGCCGAGCAGGCGCGGCGGATGAGTCATGTGATGTTCGGCGGACTCACCCACGAACCCGCCGTCCGCCTGTGCGAACTCCTGGTCCGGCACACCCCGGCGGGACTGGACAAGGTGTTCCTCTGCGACTCCGGCTCGGTATCGGTCGAGGTCGCGGTGAAAATGTGCCTCCAGTACTGGCGCTCGGTGGGGAAACCGGGCAAACGCCGCCTGCTCACCTGGCGCGGCGGCTATCACGGTGACACGTTCACCCCGATGAGCGTGTGCGATCCCGAGGGCGGGATGCATTCCCTGTGGACCGATGTGCTGGCCGACCAGGTCTTCGTCTCCGCGCCACCGCGGGAGTACCACCGGGACTATGTCCGCGAGCTCGAGGACGCTCTCGCCCGGCACGCCGCGGAACTCGCCGCGGTCGTGGTGGAGCCGGTCGTGCAGGGGGCCGGCGGGATGCGCTGGCACGATCCCCGCTACCTGGCCGATCTGCGACGCCTCTGCGACGAGCACGGTGTGTTGCTGGTCTTCGACGAGATCGCCACCGGATTCGGCCGCACCGGAACACTTTTCGCGGCCGAACAGGCCGGGGTGGCACCCGATGTCCTGTGTGTGGGAAAGGCGCTCACCGGCGGCTATCTGACCCTCGCCGCAGCACTGTGCACCACGGAGCTGGCCGAAACCGTCAGCGCGGCCCACGGTGGTCTCATGCACGGGCCGACCTTCATGGGTAACCCGCTGGCCTGCGCGGTCGCGGTCGCCTCGATCGACCTGCTGCTCTCCCGCGATTGGCGCGGTGAGGTGGAGCGGCTCGAAACCGGGCTGCGCGCGGGTCTGGCTCCGGCCCGGGAGCTGCCGGGTGTGCGCGATGTGCGGGTGCTGGGCGGTATCGGGGTGATCCAGCTGGACCACCCCGTGGATATGCGCGCGGCCACCGCCGCGGCCGTCGGCGCCGGCGCCTGGCTGCGCCCGTTCCGCGATCTGATCTACGCCATGCCGCCGTTCATCAGCGACACCGAGGATCTCGCCACCATCACCCGGGCGATGGTGGCGGCGGCGCGCACCTCGTCCTGAGCAGCCGGATCAGGCCGGGCGGTTCTGCTCGCGCGCTGTCGTCTCGGCGAACGCCCGGGCGTAGCGGGTTCCCGCGATCAGCAACAGGATGCCGACCACCAGGAACGCGGCGACCCGGATCAATCCGTCGAGCGTGGCCAGGTCGAACAGGAACAGTTTCGCCAGGGCTGCAGCGCTGACCAGCAGCCCGGACCCCAGGGCCACCTTCGCGGTGGCCGGCGTCTCGGCGCCCAGGTTCCGCAGCCCGTACTGCAGTGCGGCCAGCGCGCCGGCCATCCAGATGATGGTGGCGATACTGTGGCCGATCACGAATCCGTCCGCGGTGCCGGAGGCCACCCCGAACGACACCGTCGCGGCGGTCACCAGGTAGAGCGCCGCCGCGCTGCCGCCGATCCACAGCAGTGTCGTACCCGCTTCGTCGATGGACGGACCGAACGTCCGGCGCAGCGCCCACAATCCCACCGCGACGACCCCCAGCCCGGCGACCGCCGAGGCCGCGGCGCCGAGGGACAGGCCGGCGGCGCGAGCGGGCGCGGTCAGTGTTTCCGGGTCGGCGATCGCCAGGAAGGCCAGCGCACCCAGCGCCGCGTACCCGAGCCCCAGGAATACGGGCACCCGGTTCCGGGACTGCCCCGCGATCCCCAGGTAGCAGCAGGCGACGAGGAACAGCGCCAGCGGCAGTGTGCCGGCCGTGGTGACGCCCCAGCAGGTCTCCAGGAGCGCGAAGGAACCGCCGGTGGCCGCGACGATCGCGGTATGCCCCGGGATCCGGGCCCTGTCCCGGACTTTCGGCACCAGGGCCGTCGCGGCGACGGCCAGCAGGACAACGGCGTAGACCGACGAGATCGCGGTGGCGGCCGGCCGCTCGAACAGCGCGGGAGCCGCGAGTAGGGGCGTGATCGCCAGGGCGCAGGACATACTCGCGACGAGATCGCCGGGCCGGGTCCGGACCACCAGGACCGTACCGGCGAGCCCGACCGCGGCCATTGCCACCGCCGCGGTGAGTACCAGCGCCGGACGATTGCCGTCCGGCGCGTCGATCACATACGCGACGATCGTGAGATGCATGGTCAGCGCCGCCGGGACCGTCCGGACGAGATGCAGGAACGGCCAATCATGCCGGATCTGCACCGGCACACAGGCCAGTTGCAGGACGACCAGGAAGGCGAGCAGGGCCAAGTCGGTCGTGAGAAACGGCGCCAAGACGGCCGCGCCCGCGACAACCAGCGCCGCGAGCGGCTGGGAGCGCCACTGGACGGCCAGCCCGACCCCGGCCGCCGCGACCCCCAGCGCCGCGGCGAACCCGGGAATCGGGTGCAGCCAGCCGTATATCGTGGTCACCGCCACCACATCGAGGTAGGCCCCCGCGAAACCGGTAGCCGCGAGCGCTATTCCACCGACCCGGCCACCGGCGCGCCGATACACGCGCATCCCGGCACCCACCAAGGCGGCCGAGAGCACCGCCCCGGAGACCACCCGGGGAACCGGTCCGAAAATACCGGCCTGGGCGGCGAGAACCAGCAGCATCACGACACCGATGAGGGTGACGGCCACGCCGGCCACCGCGAGCACCCGGCTGATCACGCCCTCGCGCTGCCACCACGGTGTCCGCGGCGGCACCGGGCCGCGTACTCCCGGCGGCCGGGGCGGTACCGAGCCGGGATACGGGTGGCCGGCCCCCACGGCGCCCGGGTACTGCTGTACCGCTTCGCGATACATGCGTGCGGTCGTCGCCGGTCTGGTGGGAGGTTGCGGAGGTACGCCCCACGGCGCCCGGGCCTGCGCGGCCGGGCCGCCCTCGGTCAGCTCGCCCGAAGGCGCCGGCGCCGGGGTCCCGGATAGTGCGTGCACCGAATCGCTCTGGGGGGCGTGCCCCGGAGCGCCTTGTTCCTGTGCCGCGGACGCAGCGTGCGCCGATGTATCCGGGACGGGCCGGACCCCGTGTCCGGGGGTGGTCCGGTTCTCCGGTCCCGCGGTCGCTCCCGCCTCGCCCTGTTCGGCCTGCTCCGCGTGCGCCGGGGCGTCCTGGTCGGCGGCCTGGTGCGCGGATCGCTGTAGTGGCCGGGATGCTCGGTCCCGGTGACCGGGCGCGGCGCCTCCTGATATGGAGGTAGCCGCGCCCGGCGTATCCGGTGTGTGCACCCCGCCGACGCGCACACCGGTCGGCGGCACCGCCTCCGGCGATGCCGTGGTCTGCTCCTGCCCGGCCGATCCGGCTCGCGCTGACACTGCCGACAGCACTTGCTGGTGCAGTGATTCCAGATCGCGGCCCAGCGTGCCCAACTGACCGCCGAGCGCGGTGAAATCGCCGGCAAGAGAGTCGAACTCACCGGACAGCCGGGCGACCAGTGCCGGATCGATCGAAGTCGTCATGTTTCGATGGTCTGCCGTCGGCGCCCCGGGCGGATGAGTAGGACTACTCGGTACCGCGCCGGGATCTACCCTTTTCGGGTAGCGAGAACGTGCGGCTATTCGTCGAGGCCCTGTTCGATCACGTAGCGGGTGAGTTCCACCCGGTTCGCGAGCTGGAGTTTGCGCAACGTGGCCTGGACGTGGTTCTCGACGGTCCGGTGGCTGAGGTGCAGGCGGGTGGCGATCTGCTTGGCGGACAGTCCCTTGGCGACCAGGCGCAGGACCTCGGTCTCACGGTCGGTCAGCGCCGGCCGGTCCGGCGTACCGGGATCGCTGGGCGCGGTCGCCATCCGCCGGTACTCGCCCAGCACCAGACCGGCCAGTCCGGGGGTGAACACCGCCTGGCCGGCGGCCGTCTCGTGGACGGCGGCGACGAGTTCGGCGGCGGAGGCGCTCTTGACCAGGTATCCGGACGCGCCGGCTTTCACGGCGTCCAGGACGTCGTCGCGTTCGCCGGAGGCCGACAGCACCAGCACCCGGCTGTCCGGGGAGACCTGCAACACCTCGGCTGTGGCCCGGGCGCCGTTCCCGTCGGGTAACTGCATATCCATCAGCACCACTCGCGGACGCACCGCCGCGGCCCGCCGGACGGCAGTCGCGGTGTCCTCGGCGGTGGCCACCACCTGGAACCCGGCCGCGCCGAGATCGCGGGCCACGCCCTCCCGCCAGATCGGATGATCGTCGACGACCATCACCGAAATGGTCTCCGCCGCTTCGTCGGTCACGCCACCGCTCCTTCCCGAGTCGGGCGCCGTCCGCGCCCGGTCCGACGGGATCGGCCCGAATTCTTCGACGCGGCGCGGCCGGCTGCGGTTTCCACGCTAGCCCGGCCGGCGCCGGCGGTGCCCGATATCGCCACCGATCTGCCGGAAGAGCTCACGGCGTGCGGAACGCCCGGAAGGTCACGTGTGTCCGGGTGCGGAAGCCGAGCTTCTCGTAGAGAGCGATCGCGCCGGTGTTGGTTTCGACCGCATGGAGAAACGGTCGTTCGCCGCGGGCCGCGATCCGGGCGACGAGGGTGCGGATCAGGCGGGCGGCGTAGCCCTTTCCGCGTGCCTCGGGTGCGGTGCAGACCGCGCTGATCTCGGTCCAGCCCGGTGGCCGGAGACGTTCGCCCGCCATCGCCACCAGCGTGCCGTGCTCGCGGATGCCGAGGTAGGTGCCGAGTTCGTGGGTGCGCGGCCAGAACGGCCCCGGCCGGGTCCGCGCGACCAGGTCGAGCATCTCGGGCACACTGTCCGCACCCAGTTCGATCACCTCGGCGTCGCGCTCGTCGCGCGGGTGATCCGGGCGGCCGGCCCCGATCATCTGGCGGCCGTCGAGGACAAGCACCGGCTCCCAGTCCGCGGGTGGCAGCGCGGTGCTGCTGAACATATCGGCGACCGCACCCCGGCCGAGCAGGTGAGCCAGGTCGGCCCATGTTTGCGCATCCGGGTCGGCGCCGACCGCGGCGAAGGTCGAGACCTCCGGCAGATAGACGGCCGCCCGGCCGAGCCGGCGCGCCAGGTGTGCGTGCCGGCCGCGCAGTGATTCCCCCACCGGATCGTCCAGTCCGGTGGCACGGTCCACCGTCGCGCTGTATCCCTCGTCGTTCACCACACTGTGAGTATGCCGGGGCGCCGAGGCCCCTGCCGCGCCGGCCGAGAGCCCGGGAACCGGGGACAACGGGTTGCCTCGACCAGGTCGGCGCCGGCGACCCGGTCGGCCGCATTCGCCGGGAGGGGCGCCATCTGCGGCTCGTCCGGTTCGGTGGGTCCGGCCACTGTGGCCGGCCGTGAGATACGGTCGGTATACAAAGGTCGAACTGCGCGGTCGCACCGACCTCGCACGAGTTGTGCATCCGACGCAACCGAGAGGCGCCACATGCATTTCGGCAGGAAGTCCGTTCGCTCGCTCATCGTGGCCGGTGTCGTCGCGACACCGCTGCTCGCTGTCGCTCCGGCGGCGTCTGCGGAAGTTCCGTTGCTGAACGACGCCATCACGGCGACCAGCAGCGGTTTCTGCGCCGGCCATATCCATTTCGAGCTCGTCTTCGGGCCCGATACGCCGTATTTCGGGCTGATCAGCGCCCTGCACGGAATCGGTCCCTGCTCGGTCGAAGCTGCCGTGCACTGGCGCAACCTCGACTCCGGCGCGAGCGGGACTGTGCGGCAACGGGTCTACGGAACAGGCGGAACACAGATCACCTTCGATCCCGGTCCGGGCCGGATCGCCGGAACCATCACTACCGATGCCCTGCACCGGCCCGGCTCCTTCGAGTTCCAGCGCACCGCGCAATAACCGGTCCCGCCCAGGGTTTGGCGGTCGCCACCTGCCGCGGCTCTTCGGGGAAGGGCCGTTCGCTGCTCGGAACACGCCACGTGAGCCGATGTCACGATCGCGGAACCCGGAATTCCCATTCGGTGCCTTCGCCGACGGTACCGGCGGTGAGTAGTTCGGCGACGCCGCCGAGCGCGGTGAGGCGCCCGGTGATCGACCGGGAAACCCCCATCCGCCCTTCGTTTTCGGCCTCGGTGAGGCGGCCGGGCGGGATGCCGACCCCGTCGTCGCGGATGCTGACGATCAGCTCGGTTCCGGTGTCCTCCAGCAGGACGTAGGCGCGGGCCTCGGGACCGGCATGTAGTTCCACATTGGTCAGCGCGGCGGCGGTCGCGGCGGTGATCTCCTGGGCGGTCCAGCGGCCGATGCGGACCGGTTCGCCGGGGGTGGAGACCACGACACGGGGAGCGGAGTGTGCGGTGAGCAGGGGACGCAGGTCTACCGTGGTGTCGCCGGGGTCGGCACGGTCGCCGCCCTGTTCGGAGACGAGCCGGCGCAACGCGATCTCCTGCTCCCCCGCCCGGTGCGCCAATTCCGTTGCTGGTCCGCCGATCTCATCGCCGCGCCGTTTGATATAGGCCAGGATCTGCAGCACACCGTCGTGCACCTGCCGGGCCAAGCGCTCCCTTTCCTCGGCCGCGGCGGTGAGCCGGACCGCGCGCTGTAGTTGTTCCTGGGCGCGGCGCGCGGTGTTGGCGGCCAGGCCCAGCGCCAGGCCCACCGAGACCAGCACCGGTGCTGTCGCGTCGGCCCAGACGTCTTCGCCCCACTGCTGCCGCATAGTGATGATCGTTGCCGCGATGAGCAGACCCGAGGCGACTCCGGCGAGCGGTCCGCGAAGAATGGCGGCGGAGATGACCGCGTTCGCCGACCACATCGTGGTGGGCAGCGGCTGATGCCCGTGATACCAGGCGTAGTCGGCGACCAGCGGGGTGGCCGCGATCAAGCCGAGTACCACGAGATGGTCGCCCAGGGTGACCAGTGCGCGGGTGCGCACGGTGTCGGGGGTGTGCCACTGTGCCAGCAGCAGCGCGGAGATCCCGGACCAGATCACCATGAGTGCGATGAACACCCAGCTTAACCGCTGATTCTCGTAGTACTGCACCGACGCGATCTGCTGGCCGACCGCATACGCCAGCGTGACCAGCCGGAACGCCTGGACCGCACGCCACAGCGGTGCGGTGGCGGCATCGGCGGGATCGGGTTCGGTCGCCTGGGCCGGGCGCATCTGTTCCCTCCTGGTGCGTGCCGGACGAGTAGGTGCGGAGCGGGATTCCGACGGCGGCTTCGCGGTATCCGATTCCGCGGACCGGAGTCGGCGGGGCTCAGCCCGGTGTTATCCGTCCTTCGGTGCGGACGGCGGGTGTGCTGTCGACGCGGCCGACCATTCCGGTGGACTCCATCGTGGTACGGACGGCTTCGCCGTCGACGACTGCAACGGAGACGGCGTCCCGTGGCGGAGCGATGCCCGGGGTGATCCTGGTCGTGGCCATTCCTGGACTCTAGGCGTACCTCCGCCTCCGCTCCGGCCGTGCGCGGTCTGTGGATGGGCTTCGCCCAGCTGCGCCCCTGGTGCGTACCTCCGCCTCCGCTCCGGCCGTGCGCGGTCTCGCCCAGTTCGGCGTGTCAGGTAGTGATCGCGGCAGGGACCGGGCGAAACTCGCGATCGGTGGCGTCGGTGCCGAGATAACGCCGAGCCCAGTAGGGGGCGAACCAGCCGGGTGCCGTCGCCCGGAACCGGCCCGGGCTCCACGAACCCGCACCGGCGGGGACGGCGCCTACCAGTTCGGCGCCGGTGAGGCGCGGGAGGTCGGTGCGGTTGGTGCGCGTTGCGAGATCGGGTCGCTCGGGCCAGGAGCCTACGACCAGTCCCGCGCAGTGCACGCCGCTGTCCCACAGCGCCCGGGTGGTGAGCTCGGTGTGATTGAGGGTGCCCAGGCCGGGGGCGGTCACCACCAGGACCGGCGCCGCGAGTTCGCGGGCGAGATCGAGGAGAGTGAATTCCCCCAGGCGCACCAGGAGGCCGCCCGCACCCTCCACCAGGACCAGGCCGGCAGAGTCCAGGTCCGCTATGGCGGTGGCTGTTTCGTGCAGGGTGAGCAGGTCGGCGCCGCATCGGCGGGCTGCGGTATCCGGGGCGAGTGGGTCCGGATAGCGGGCCAGTTCGAGGGTGCGGGTGATCCCGGCGAGCGCGGTGATCGTGGCGAGATCGCCGGGTTCGGATGCCGCGACACCGGTTTGCGCGGGTTTGCAGACCGCGACGGTGCGTCCGGCGCCGCGGGCGGTGGCGGCCAGGGCAGCGGTGGTGACGGTTTTGCCGACCTCGGTGGAGGTTCCGGTGACGAACAGCAGGGTCATGCGGGTACCGCCCGGCTGTCGCGCGCTCGGGCCAGCACCGGGGTCAATACCGCGGCGAGGGTTTCGAGTTCGGCGGGAGTCAGGTCGGCGCGGGCGGTCAGGCGTAGCCGGGAGGTCCCTTCGGGCACCGACGGCGGCCGGAAACATCCCACCTCCACGCCCCGTTCGCGGCAGGCGAGGGCGGCGTCGTGGGCGATCTGCGGGTCGCCGAGGACGACGGGAACGACCGCCGAATCGGGGGCGGGGACCCCGGCGATCCGGGCGATATCGGCGGCGCGATCCAGCACCCGCTGCCCGAGTCCGGGCTCGCGGCGCAGGATCCGCAGTGCGGCCCGGGCCGCGCCGACCGCGCCGGGCGCCAGGCCGGTATCGAAGATCATGGTGCGGGCGGTGTCGACCAGATGCGCGCGCACCCGCTCACCGGCCAGCACGGCGCCGCCCTGGGCGGCGAGAGCCTTGGACAGCGTCGCGGTGACCACCACATCGGACTCGCCGGCCAGTCCGGTCTCCTGGACCAGTCCCCGCCCGCCGCGGCCGCGCACACCGAGCCCGTGCGCTTCGTCGACCAGCAGGACCGCACCGTGCGCCCGGGTCACCCGGTGCAGTTCGGCCAGGGGAGCGAGGTCGCCGTCGGCGCTGAAGACCGAATCGGTGAGTACCAGGGCGCGTTCCTCGGTGCGCTCGGCCAGCAACCGGGCGACCGCGGCGGTATCGCGGTGCGGTGCGATCGCGACCCGGGCGCGGGAGAGCCGGCACGCGTCCACCAGCGATGCGTGGCAGCCGGCGTCGGAGACGATCAGCGATCCGCGGCCCGCGAGTGCGGTGACGGCGCCGAGGTTGGCGGCGTACCCGGAAGCGAAAACCAGCCCGGCCGGGAACCCGGTGAATTCGGCCAGCTCGTGTTCGAGCAGCTCGTGATCGGTGGTTGTTCCGGTGACCAGCCGCGATCCGGTCGACCCGGCGCCCCACCGCTGTACTGCCGCGACCGCACCGGCCACGACCTCCGGGTGCCGGGTCAGTCCCAGGTAGTCGTTGGAGGCGAGGTCCAGCGCTGGTGAGCCCGCGATGCGCGGGCGTAGCCGCCGCCGCAATCCGGCGGTCACGCGGGCTGCCGCCCGGTCGTCGAGCCAGGCCAGGGGATCGGAGGTCACGAGAAAGCACCATACTTGAACACCGTTCAAGGTCGCACAGGTGCTGCCGGCGGCGGCGAAAGATGCAGCTCAGCGGATATCGGCGCCCAGTTGGTGCCGGATACCTGCAGTGAACAGTTGCAGGCCGAAATCGAAGCGGGCCGTCGGATCGGGGGCTTCGGTGAGGCCGGGGGAGTCGAGCGCGGGTTCGGACGGGGCCGGGAGGGCGCCGGCCGAGTCCATCTGCATTCGGGATTGTTCGTCGACGGTGTGCCCGAGCACGTAGTACAGGAGTGTGTAGGCGGCGAGTTCGGCCTGTTCACGGGGCATGCCGGCGCGGATCACGGTGCCGGCGAAACGTTCCCGGCCCTTGCTGGTGGTCAGGCGGGACGCGTAGGTGGCCGAGACCAGTTCCGCGCCGTCGCGGTAGGTGAGCAGGCAGTTGCGGAGCCGGTGCGCCAGTTCGGTCAGTGCGCCCGCCCAGTCGCTCGCGGTGACGGGATGGTCCATCGGCGCCAGGATCCGGTCCGCCACGGCGCCGAGTAGTGCCTGTTTGTTCGGGAAGTGCCAGTACAGCGCGCCGGGCTGGACCCGTAGCGCGCCCGCGAGCCGGCGCATGGTGAGGTCGGCGAGGCCGTACTGGTCGAGGATGGTGAGGGCCCCGTCCACGACGTCGTCTCGGTGTAGCTGCACAGTCCGTCCTCCCGGTGGCTTCGATGCGCCACTGACGCTACCCCAGCCTGAACGCTGTTCAATCTTTGCCGCTACCCTGTCCTGAACACTGTTCAAGTTCGGTGTCCCGGGTCGGCCGGGCACACCTCCCGACGAAGGGATTCGCCAGTGACCCAAGCCTCCGTCACCCCCGCCGCCGCGGTGCCCGTCGACGACGTGCTGACCGTTGCCCGGGAGCAGGTGCTCGAGCGCGGAATCGGGCTGTCCCGGGAACAGGTCCTCGCGGTCCTGCAGCTCGGCGACGACCGTCTCGATCAACTACTCGGGCTCGCCCACGAGGTCCGGCTGAAATGGTGCGGGCCGGAGGTCGAGGTCGAGGGCATCATCAGCCTCAAGACCGGCGGCTGCCCGGAGGACTGCCATTTCTGCTCGCAGTCCGGCCTGTTCGCCTCGCCGGTCCGGGCGGCCCGGCTCGATATCCCCAGCCTGGTCGAAGCGGCGAAGCAGACCGCCAAGACCGGGGCCACCGAGTTCTGTATCGTCGCCGCGGTCCGCGGGCCGGACGAGCGGCTGATGGCGGAGGTGGCCGCCGGCGTGGAGGCCATCCGGAACGAGGTCGATATCCAGGTCGCCTGTTCGCTCGGCATGCTCACCCAGGACCAGGTGGACCGGCTCGCCGCAATGGGCGTGCACCGCTACAACCACAACCTGGAGACCGCCCGCTCCTACTTCCCGAACGTGGTCACCACCCACACCTGGGAGGAACGCTGGGACACCCTGCGCATGGTGCGCGCGGCCGGGATGGAGGTCTGCTGCGGCGGGATCCTGGGGATGGGGGAAACCCTCGAGCAGCGCGCCGAATTCGCCGCCGACCTGGCTGCCCTCGAACCCGACGAGGTGCCGCTGAACTTCCTGAACCCGCGCCCGGGTACCCCCTTCGGCGACCTGGACGTCCTGCCCGCCGCGGACGCGCTACGGGCGGTAGCCGCCTTCCGCCTCGCGCTGCCGCGGACGATCCTGCGGTTCGCCGGGGGCCGCGAGATCACGCTCGGCGATCTGGGCGCCCAGCAGGGGATCCTGGGCGGGATCAACGCCGTGATCGTGGGCAACTATCTGACCACCCTCGGCCGTCCGGCCGAACAGGACCTGGATCTGCTCGGTGAACTCCAGATGCCGATCAAGGCACTCAACGAGACATTCTGATCGGCGGCGTCAACCGCGGAACGCCCGGTCTCATGAGTACTGTCGGCGATATGGACGAGCGCTACAACCCGTTCACGGGCACGCGGATCGTGCCCGGGCACGACGAGCCGGTCTCCCGGGCCGTCGCACTGGGACTCGAACCGCCGCGGTTCTGCGAGCACTGCGGCCGCCGGATGGTCGTGCAGATCGATCCGGACGGTTGGCAGGCCAGATGCTCGCGGCACGGGGTCATCGATTCCGCACGGCTGGAGCGGCGGTAGTGGTGGCCGGGGCGCGCGGGCGGGGAGTGCGCAAGGAACTGCGGGCCGCCGCCGTCCTGCTGGTCGCGGTGATCCTGTTGAGCCTGTTCGCGGGCGTGATCTGGGGTCTGCTGGCACCGACGGAACTGGTTCTGGTGGTCGAACCCGGCCGGGGCGCCACCCTGGTCGGGGAGAGCCTGCACCGGTTCGACGCGATGGCAATGTTCGCGGGCGCGGGTGCGGTGACCGGCGTGGTCTCCGCGGTCGCGGCGTGGCGGTGGCGGCGGATGCGCGGACCGGTCCAGCTCGTGAGCCTGTTGCTCGGTTCGGTGGCCGGGGCGTGGGCAATGGCGTGGCTCGGCGAAATCGTCAACGCCTGGGACAACCCGCGGCCGGATGATCCGCCGGTGGGCCAGATCGTGGCGCTGCCGGTCGACCTGGAGAGCCCGCTCGCGCTCCTGCCTCAGCCGCTGACCGCGGCGCTGGTCATCCTGATCCTGGCGGGCCTCAGCGCCACCGAGGACCTCGGCAGCGGGTACATGAGTCCCTTCGGGGAGTCGCGCCCCCAGCCCTATGCGGAGCCCGAGTACGACGAGGGCCCCTACGCCCAAGAGGCGGCCGATCGGGTGCCGCAGACCGTGCCTGCCGAGTCCGGATCGGCGGCGCCCTCCGTGGCCGCGCCGGTGCCGTCACCACAGGATTCGTCGTCTCCCGGGCCTTCGCTGTCGAAATAAGCCTTCGCCGGGCATGCCGCGCCATGGAGTCGCGAGTATCTGTCTCTCGAATCCATGTTGTGGACGACCTCGATGGAGATGCCGGTGTTGATCGATTCGGTGGCGGCGGTCTGCTGCTGTGATGTAGGTCATCCACTCACCCGTTGGGTCTTCGTGAGCAGTTCGCTTACTTGAAGGTGGGGTATCACACCGGAAAGTGTGTACTTGTCGGCGCCACCGCCGGTATCGACACTCGGCCTTGTGAACGAGACCGCGGAATTCCCCCGAACAGCCCGTACCGGAACGTCATCGGCCGGTCAGCAGGTTCCGGTCACCGTGCTCGGGACGGGGTCGATGGGTCGTGCCCTTGCCGAAGCCTTCCTGGCGGCGGGGCATCCGACCACCGTATGGAACCGCACCCCGCACCGAGCGGCTCCGCTGGTGACCGCAGGCGCCGACCACCGGCCCGCCCTCGCCGATGCCCTCGCCGCAAGCTCGGTGATCATCAGTTGCACCAGCACATTTCGTTCCGCACGTGAAATTTTGACGGGCGCGGAGCCCCAGTTGGCCGGACGAACCGTGATCACTCTCAATAGTGGCACCCCCACCGAGGCGCGGGAATTCGCGGCGTGGGTGCGGGCGTCGATATGTCCTGGCACGCTCCCATGCACGAACTGTTGCACCGAGCGGTGGCTCGAGGGCGGGGCGAGCAGAGCATCACCGCCTTGATCGAGCTCCTGACATCGGAACGCCCAAGTCTGTGATGGTCTCCACGAGCCCCGGTCCCGATTCGGTAAGGAAGCACCACAATGTCGCGAGAAGCCAGTTCAGTGACCGTTATCGGGCTGGGACCGATGGGGCGGGCGATGGTCGAATCATTGCGGGCTTCCGGCGTCGAGGTCACCGTCTGGAACCGTAGCCCCGAAAAGGCACATGCCATGAGAGAGTTCGGCGCTGCCCATGCGCAGACCGTCGCGCAAGCCCTCGAATCCGCCGAAGTGATCGTGGTCAGCCTGACCGACTACGCCGCTATGTATGACGTTCTGGAGACCGCCGTCGACCACCTGCCGGGCAAGACGATAGTCAACCTCTCGTCGGATACGCCGGAACAGACACGTGCTGCAGCGAGGTGGATCCGTGCCCGGGGAGGTCGATTCCTCGCCGGCGGCGTGTTGGCCGACGGCGCGGGCCTCGGGGCGCGGACGCTTTCATTTTCTACAGCGGCGAACGTGCGGTGTTCGATGCCTGTGCCGAGGTACTCCGTCCCCTCGGCCGGCCCGAGTACCTGGGCGTGGAAGCCGGGCTCGCGCAGCTGTACTACCAGGCCGTCTTCGCCATCTTCGTGTCCGGGCCGCTGGCCTTCGAACAAGCACTTGCCATGATCGATCGCTCAGGTGAGCCGATCGCGCGATTCCTGCCCTACGCGCAACAATCAATGGGTGATATGCGGGCTTTGTACGGCGCGGTTGCCACCATGGCGGCCGACACCGGCGGGTGGCGTGACATCGGACATCTGCGCATGATGACGGCCGGTGCCGGGCACGCGGCCGAGACCGCCGCCGCCGTCGGAGTGGACACGGGTTTGGCGCGCGCGGTGCAGAACCACTGGCTGCGCGCCTTATCCGAAAGCGAGCGAACCGGTGTACCGATATCGACCTTCCAGCTACTTCGAGGGTCTTCCTAGAATGATCGTTTCTCGAGCAGCCGGCCGCTCGGATGTTCGTTGCGAAATCGTGTCGGCAGTAGGCTGTCCGGCCCGAGGGTGCCCATCGCACACGGGGTCCGTGCCCGGTCGCCGTCCAGCGCAGCGGGATCGGGTGCCGCCCGGCGCGCGAACGCGCTCCGCCGGTCGTAGGCTGAGCGCGTTGGGCGCGACTGTAGGGAGACGATGGCGTGGGGTTCACCAGTGCACTCGTGGTGGAGGAGATCGATGGGGAGTTCTGGAAGGTCCGGGAGCCGCTGATCTATCAGGGCGCGGAGGAAACGTTCGAGATACCGGAGGGTTTCCGCACCGATTTCGCGTCGGTGCCGCGTCCGCTGGTGTGGTTGATCCCGCGGTACGGGGTCTACACCCGGGCGGCCATCCTGCACGATTACGTGTTGCGTACCGAAAAGGTCGGCAAGGCCGACGCCGACGGCCTGTTCCGGCGGGTGCTGCGGGAATGCGATGTCTCGCGGCCGCGGCGCTGGATGATGTGGGCGGCGGTGCGATTGGGGAGCAAGCTGGCGGGCATCTCCCCGGCGGCGTTCGTGGTGTGGCTGGTGATCGCGGTGCTGTCGGTCATATTTCTGGCGATTCCGACCGTGGCGGTCACGGTATTCCTGGTGCTGTTCTGGTTCATCGAATTGATCGCCTGGGTGGTGGATCGGGGCGCGCCGCCGGAACGCCGTACGCGGGTTCCACGGCCGCAGATGAAAACCTGAATCAGCCCGGGGCCGGTGTCCGGCAATGCTGCTCGGGTACCAGGATTCGAACCTGGACAACCGGAACCAAAATCCGGTGAGCTGCCGTTACTCCATACCCGATGGTTGACCGCGCCGGTCATCGTAACCGGCGGAATACGCTGCGGGCACCCGGTTTTCCGGTGCCCGGCAGCAGGGGACCGTTCAGGAGCGGGGGCGCAGCGCCGCGAATTCGTCGGTGACCCGCAGGCCGGAATCGGTGAAGCGGTAGACCGAGGCGGGGCGTCCGCCGGCCCGTCCGGGGGTGGCCGTATCTCCGGTGGGGGTGATCACCTTGCGCCGGGTCAGCACCCGCTGCAGATTCGTCGTGTCCACGTCGTAACCCAGTGCGGCGCAGTAGATCTCGCGCAGAGTCGACATGGTGAACCGGTCCGGTGCCAGGGCGAAGGAAATATTGGTGTAGGACAGTTTCGCGGCCAGGCGGGTGCGGGCGTGGCGCACCACGGTCCCGTGGTCGAACGACATCTCGGGGAGTGCGGACACGGGATGCCAGCGGGTGTCGGAGGGGAGCTGCGGGTCGGCGGTCAGTGGCACCAGGCCCAGGTATGCCGAGGCGATGCGGCGTGGCCCGGGCACTCGATCCGGGGCGCTGAATACCGAGAGCTGCTCCAGATGGTCGACCTCCCGCACATCGACCTTCTCGGCGAGCTGGCGGCGGGCCGATGTGTCCAGGTCCTCGTCGTTGCGCAGCCGGCCCCCGGGTAGTGACCAGGTGCCCTGCTGCGGGTCGAGGGCGCGCTGCCACAGCAGTACCGCGAGTTCGCTTCGCTGCCCCGGTGGGCGGCGGTCGATCATCCCGTCGCGTGCGCTCCCACCTGCGGCGATATTCGCTGGGAAGCGGCGAACCTGGAACACCGCGGTGAGCGATTCATGGATGGTGCTAAACTGGTCCACGTTTTCGATCATAAGTCGAAAACCTGGTTGAGTGCGAATCGGCGGAGTTGCCGGACGCACGAAGGAAGGAGCGACCATGGCGACGATGGGAGCAGAATTGGCCCCGGCGCCGGGTACCGCACTGCGGGAGCGGATCAGCGACGGGCCCTCGGGTTATACCGGGGTGGAGGCGACGCCGGAGTGGGCGGCCGAGGTGAAACGCCTGGCGCGACAGCGCAACGCGACGATTCTCGCGCACAACTACCAACTGCCGGAGATCCAGGATGTGGCCGACCATGTCGGCGATTCGCTGGCGCTCTCCCGGATCGCGGCCGAGGCGCCCGAGGACACGATCGTGTTCTGCGGGGTGCATTTCATGGCCGAAACCGCCAAGATCCTGAGCCCGGAAAAGACGGTGCTGATCCCCGACCAGCGGGCCGGTTGCTCGCTGGCCGATTCGATCACCGCCGACGACCTGCGCGACTGGAAAGCCGAGCATCCCGGCGCGCTGGTGGTGTCCTATGTCAACACCACCGCGGCGGTGAAGGGGCTGACCGATATCTGCTGCACCTCGTCCAACGCCGTCGATGTGGTCGCCTCCATCGACCCGGACCGCGAGGTGCTGTTCCTGCCCGACCAGTTCCTGGGCGCGCATGTCAAACGGGAAACCGGCCGGGAGAACATGCACATCTGGATGGGCGAATGCCACGTCCACGCCGGGATCAACGGTGACGAGCTCAACGAGCAGGCGCGCGCCCACCCGGACGCCGAACTGTTCGTGCACCCCGAATGCGGCTGCGCCACCTCCGCGCTCTACCTGGCCGGGGAAGGCGAATTCCCGGCCGACCGGGTGCACATCCTGTCCACCGGCGGCATGATCGACGCGGCTCGCGCGGCCAAGTCGAGCCAGGTACTGGTCGCGACCGAGGTCGGCATGCTGCACCAGTTGCGCAAGGCCGCACCGGGGATCGATTTCCAGGCGGTGAACGATCGGGCCGCCTGCAAGTACATGAAGATGATCACCCCGGCCGCCCTGCTGCGCTGCCTCGACGAAAACCGCGACGAGGTGCACGTCGACCCGGAAACCGCCGCGCAGGCCCGTAATTCGGTCCAGCGCATGATCGAAATCGGTAACCCCGGCGGCGGGGAATGACGCTGCCGGTCCGTGATCGGATCGGCAGTGGAGGACATGATGACCGGTGATCGGTGGGATCCCAGCTGGGAAGAACGCGCGGATCTGGTGGTGATCGGCAGCGGAGTCGCCGGGCTCACCGCGGCGCGTGCGGCCTCCCGCCGGGGGCTGCGCGTGCTGATCCTGAGCAAGGGCGGCCCCGGCGATACCGCCACGCAATACGCGCAGGGTGGTATCGCGGTGGTCGCTCCGCAGGGTGATTCGGTGGACTCGCATGTCGCCGACACCCTCGCGGCCGGTGGCGGGCTGTGCGACCCCGGCGCGGTCCGATCCATTGTGGAAGCCGGACCCGACGCGGTCGCCGCCCTCACCGACCTGGGCGCGGTCTTCGACCTCGGCCGCGACGGCCGGATCTCGCGGACCCGGGAAGGCGGGCACAGCACCCGCCGCATCATCCACGCCGGCGGTGACGCGACGGGCGCGGAAGTGCAGCGGGCGCTGTCGGCGGCTGGACTGCCCGTGCTGTTCGGGACGGCCGTGCTCGAGGTCGTCACGGCCGCGGGCGAGGTGCAGGGAGTGGTCGCGGTCTCCGGGCGCGGCCTCGGCTATGTGCATGCGCCGGCCGTGTTGCTCGCGACCGGTGGCCTCGGTCAGTTGTATGCGTTGAGTACCAACCCCTCCGGCGCCACGGCGGACGGGGTCGCGCTGGCACTGTGGGCGGGCGCGGCAGTGGCCGACCTCGAGTTCGTGCAGTTCCATCCCACGGTCCTGTACTCGCCGGGCGGGGCCGGACGGCAGCCGTTGATCAGTGAAGCGGTCCGCGGCGAAGGCGCGGTACTGGTCGATTCGCGGGGTGTGTCGGTGACCGCCGGGGTGCACCCGCGTGGCGATCTGGCGCCGCGGGACGTGGTGTCCCGGGCGATCGCCGCACGGATGCGGGAACTGAGTGAGGACCACGTCTACCTCGACGCCCGGTCCGTCGCCGATTTCCCCCGCCGGTTCCCGACGATCACCGCCTCCTGCCGGGCCGCCGGGATCGATCCGCGCCGCGACCTGGTGCCGGTCGCGCCGGCCGCGCACTACCAGTGCGGGGGTGTGGTGACCGATCTGCACGGTCGCACGGGAGTCCCCGGGCTGTACGCGGCCGGGGAGGTCGCGCGCACCGGGTTGCACGGAGCGAACCGGCTGGCATCCAACAGCCTGCTCGAGGGACTGGTGATGGGTGAACGTGCGGGCCTGGCGGCGCTCGAGCGGCTGGGCGAACCGGCGCGGGTCACCGGCTGGTCCACGGGTTCGCGGCCGGCGCTGCCGCGCGGTCCGGTCCAGCAGACAATGACCGAGCACGCGTCGGTGGTCCGCGACGGGTCCGGTCTCGCACAGGCCGCCCACACCCTGGCAACGACGGCCGCGCAGGTCGCCGGGGAGCGTCTGTCCGCAGACGGCCCCGCATACCGGAGGCGCGCAGACCTGGTCGCCTGGTTCGAGGACGCCGCCCTCACGGTGACCGCGCGGGCGATGCTGGTGGCGGCCGCCGCGCGTACCGAGAGCCGCGGCTGCCATACCCGCGCCGACCATCCGGTGCCGGTGGCGAACCCGGCGCGCCCGATCGTGGTGGGCGCGGACGCCACGGGCATACCCGAAGTTGTCTCCGAAGGCGCGGGGCCCGATGCAGTTGGTGACACATCGCAGCGGGTTGCCCGTGAGGCAGTTGCGCCCCACGCAGCTGTCGATGTCGCACCGCTGGCGGCGCCTTCGTGACCGGCGGATGCTCGGGCCGACTGCCAGGGGTTCATGCCTCATGGCCGGTGCTGTCGGATCAGGACGCCCCGTGTCGGGCGTCCGCACCGGGCGGCGGGACACATGGGACCCGCTGGCGCGGCACCGAAAAGCCCAGAGCTCGGGCCGGTACCCGGTGAACAAGGAACCGGGCCCGGCCCGCTGACCGAACGACCGTCCGCCGCCGCGCGCGGCGCACTCGGATATGAGGAGTTGACAATGACTTTGGACGCCGGGCTCGATTCCGAGGCGATCCGCGGGCTGATCCGCACCGCACTCGACGAGGATCTGCGGTACGGCCCCGATATCACCACCGCCGCCACGGTTCCCGCGGACGCAGTGGTGAAGGCCGCGGTCGTCGCCCGGCAGCCCGGCACGGTCGCCGGGATAGATATCGGCCTGCTGGTGCTGGACGAGGTGATCGGCGCCGACAGTTACGAGATCACCGAGCGGGTCCCCGACGGCACCCGCATTGCGCCCGGAGACACCGTCTTCGGTGTGGTCGCGCCGACCCGCGGCCTGCTCACCGCCGAACGCACCATGCTCAACCTGCTGTGCCACCTGTCCGGTATCGCCACCGCGACCACCGCCTGGGTGGATGCGGTCGCCGGAACGAACTGCCGGATCCGTGACAGCCGCAAAACCCTGCCCGGCCTGCGCGCCCTGCAGAAATACGCGGTCCGCGCGGGCGGCGGCGTCAACCACCGGATGGGCCTCGGCGACGCCGCACTCATCAAGGACAACCACGTGGTCGCCGCCGGTTCGGTGGTGAACGCCCTGCGCGCCGTACGCACCGCCGCCCCGGATATCGAATGCGAGGTCGAGGTCGACAACCTCGACCAGCTCGACGCGGTCCTCGCCGAGAACGTGCAACTGGTCCTCCTGGACAACTTCCCCCTCTGGCAGACCCAAGCCGCCGTCCAGCGCCGCAACGCCCTGGCCCCGGAAACGAAACTGGAATCCTCCGGCGGCCTGACCTTGGACATGGCCGCCGACTACGCCCGCACCGGAGTCGACTACCTCGCCGTGGGCGCCCTCACCCACTCGGTCCGAGTGCTCGACCTGGGCCTCGATATGTAGCGGCCGAGCGCGGTCACCACCCGGCGCCTGCGGTCGGCCTTGTCGGCGAAATCGGTAAGACGTTGCATACCTGACGGGTACGGGGCCCCCGGTTTCACACACTCGAGGTGATGAGGGCCTGTATGTACGGGTCGGTCGAGGCCGCCAGTCGGCCCGGCGAACCCTCGGCGCGTACCCGGCCTTCGTGCATGATCACCAGCCGGTCGGCGAAACCGGCGGTGACCAGCATCTGCACATCGTTGCTGATGGCGAGTACCGCGGCACCGGAGTCGGCGTAGTCGCGCAGCGACTTCCAGACGTTGTAGGCCGTTTCCCGGTCGAGTGAGGCGGCGGGGCCGTCCGCGATGAGGACGGCCGGGGCGGGTAGCAGGGCCGCGGCGAGCGCGGCGCGCTGGATCTGGCCCCCGGAATTCTGCTGGGGGAGCAGGTCCAGGGCGTACTCCGGATAGTGGGCTGCGGCGCAGGCTCGTGCGACGGTCCATGCCTGATGGCGCTGTTCCAGTTTTCGCAGCTGTGTGCCCACAGTCGCGTCGGACTCGAACGCGGTGACACCTTCCTGCGGCACATAGCCGACGACGGGTCCACGCAGGAGCGGCCACTGGTGATCGTGGACGACTTCGCCGTTGATCAGGACCTGCCCGCGACCCTGTGCGGTGGTAGGCAAGTGCCCGGTGAGAGCCGAGGCGACCATCGACTTACCGGCGCCGGGGCGCCGAGCACGGCAGTGATCCGGCCTCTGGGTACAACCAGATCTACGCCGGTGAGAACTGTTTCGCTCCATCGGCCGGTATCGATATGGACTGTGAGAGATCGCAGTTCGGCGGTCACGGGCAAGCCTTCGGACGAACGGCGTCGGATTCGTCAAGGTAGCACCGTGACCGCCGTGGGATGTGGTCGGGATTGGTCGATGTAGTCGTGCCCGCCGACGTAGAAGGTGTGGCCGGAGGTGACCGGGGCGTCGATCGCCCGGACGACGGCATCGGCGAACTGGGGCAGGGTGGGCAGCGGACCGGAGGAGCGGCGGGTGGCGACTGCGGCGGGATCGCGCCGTTCGAGGAGGCGGACGATGATCGTGCCGTCGAGCATATCGCCGGAGACGACGACGAACCCGATTCCGCGGGCGGCGAAATCCGGGATCAGGGCGCGAAGCGCGTGCTCGCCCGCGCGCTTCCCGGCGGCGACCGGCCCATATCCTGTGGGTAGGGCTCTGCCCTCGTGGTGGAAATGCGCTTGATGGCTGGTGACGAACACGATTCGCCCACCGGCAGGGATCAGCGGCAGGGCGAGTGTGGCCAGGCGGACCTGCGCGTCCCGGTTGAGTCGCAGGGCGTAGCCGGGGTCGGCATTTCGTTCCAGCCCGCCGGAGGCGTTCAGTACGAGCGCGTCCAGCCGGCCGAACTCGTCGCGGAGCCGGCCGAGCATAGTGGCCACGTCGGCGGCGTCGGACAGATCCGCGCCGATCGCCGAGGCGCTGCCGCCCGCGGAGATCACTCCGTCGACCACGGCCTGTGCGCGCTTGGCCTTTTCCCGGTAATTGACCACGACGTGGATGTCCGGTGCGGCCAGGCGTTGTGCTGTCGCCGCACCGACTCCGCGGGAAGCGCCTGTCACCAGCACCACCCGTCGTCGCGTCGAGTCCGATCGGTTCATCGAGATCCTCCCAGCTCCACAGTGCTTCTAATTCAGAACCAACTATGGTGCTTCGAAATGAGAAGCGCAAATGATGGGTCCGATGGGGTGGGGGACGCCGAGGAGCCCGCCCACGGGTCGATCCTGGCGGCGATCGACCTGCTCGGGCAGCGATGGATACTGCGGGTTGTGTGGGAACTCGAACCGGGACCGCTCGGGTTCCTGGAGTTGCGCCGCCGGATGGGGAACTGCTCGTCGAGCATGCTGTCCAACCGGCTGCAGCAGTTGCAGATGGCGGGGCTGGTGGAGAAACACGGGCCGAAAGGCGCCTATGAACTCACGACGGCGGGGGTGGGTCTCAGTGAAGCCCTGCAGCCGCTGTGGGACTGGTCCGAGTCCTGGGCTCGCGGTCGTTCCGGCGGTGTGTGGATGCGAGATAATGCGAAATGACCCGGAATATCGAACGACCAGGGATGCCGCGCGGAACATATCCGGGCTGAGTGCGGTTGCTCGTGTCGACCCTGGCGAAACGAGGAATTCTGTGCCGAAGCCTGCGGACAAGGCCTACCACTGGGACGGTGGCGAGCTGGATCTGGACCTGTACCTCGAGCGGATCGGGTACACCGGACCCCGCACCCCGACCCTGGCCGCGCTGCGGGCGCTGGTCGCCGCGCATACGACCGCCATACCGTTCGAGAACCTGGAAGCGGTACTCGGCCGGCCGGTGCCGTTGGACCTGGAAACGTTGCAGGACAAACTGTTACGGAACCGTCGCGGCGGTTACTGCTACGAGCATGTCACCCTGCTCGCGGCCGCACTGGAGCGGTTCGGGTTCGGGATCACCGGGCTGGCGGGGCGGGTCACCATGGGATCGGGCGGGCTGCGACCCGCGACCCACGCGCTGCTGCGGGTCACCGCCGGCGACGACGACCGGGTATGGCTGGTCGATGTGGGGTTCGGGGCCGGACCGCTCGAACCGTATGCGCTCGTCGACAGCCCCGGGGAATTCACGCTCGGAGAGTGGAGGTTCCGGCTCGAACGCGAGGTCGGCGAGCTGGAGACCGAACAGTGGGTGCTGCACCAGTTCGCCGGGCAGGGATGGGTGGACCGATACACCTTTACGCTCGCACCGCAGTACCGGGTGGACTACGGGGTCGGCAATCATTTCGTCGCCACCTCGCCACGGTCGCCCTTCACTCAGCGCCCGTTCGTCCAGCGCTTCCTGCCGGATGTTCACCACATTCTGGACGGACACACCCTGACCACCGAACACCCCGACGGCTCCAGCCGCTCGCGTGAGCTCGGGATCGGGGAGTTACGCGAGACGCTGGCCGAGGTTTTCGATATCGAACTCGACGACGAGGACTTCGCGGCGCTGGTCCGCAGACCTTGGGCCACCAACTGACCGCCGGGCACCCGGCCGCCGGCGTCCACAGTTTGTGGGTGTCGCCAACGGGCGGTTGCTAGATTGCCGTTATGGATGCCGCGCACCAGGGCGCCGCGAGCAGGCTGCGCAGTCTGCCGACGCGACTGATCAACCAGACCGCGCTACTCGCCGAGCGGGCGACCGAGCAGGCGCTGGCCGGGACGGGGTCGCGCCGGTACCACTTCGCGGTGCTGACCACGCTGCGCGACGGCGGCGCCAGCAGCCAAGCCGAACTCGGCCGCCGCACCGGAATCGACCGCAGCGATATCGTGGCCGTGCTCAACGACCTGGTCGCGCGGGGTTTCGTGCAGCGGTCCGCCGATCCCGACGACCGCCGCCGCAATATCGTCACGCTGGCCGACCTCGGCGGTGAACATCTCGATGAGCTGGACCGCAGGCTGGACGGCGCGCAGCAGGACCTGCTGGCGGCGTTGTCCGCCGCCGAACGACGCACCCTGGTTGCCTTGCTCGGCCGCATCCTCGACGACCATGCGGGCCGGAGCGCCGGGTCCTAGCCGGGACCGCTCCGATCGTGGGGTCGCCACCGGTGCGGTCCGATCAGCAGCTGCGGACCATGGTCCGCTGGTGGACCCGTCCGCCCAGGTAGCGCATCCCCGGCACCACGGGCGCTGGACCGTGCGGAGTGAAACCCATGCGTTCGAAGAACCGGACCGCCCGGGTGTTCTCGACCACGGTCTGCAGATGGCAGCCGGGCGAACCCAGCGACCGGAGCCGCTCGAACCACTGGTCCATCAGCCCGTCGGCGGCACCGGTGCCGCGGCCCTCGGGCGCGACATTGATGTGCAGATGCGCGGGCCAGCGTTGATCGTGGATTTCGCCGGCGGTCGGTGCCCGGCGCAGTGCCGCACCGGCGGCGTCCAGTGCGCTGCGTGCGAAGAAGGCGGCCGGCCCGGGGCGCAGGATCAGCCGGTGGGTGCGGATGGCGTCTTCGATCCGCCGGGTCTCGCTCGGGAAGACCGCCGTATCCACGCAGCCGGTGAGGTACCCGACCAGTACGCCGTCCGCTTCGGCCAGGAACAACGATTCCGGCTCGTGATCCATATACGGCTCGAGATAGATCTGCGCTTCGGATTCCGGATGGCCCCAGAGGGTTTCGGTCGGTGATCCCTGGGCCGCCCGCGTCGCGAGCTCTCGCAGCGCGGGTCGATCCTCCTCGTGGAAGGTCCGAATTCGCATACCGGACAATCTACCCCGCGCGCCGGGGGCGATCATGCGGTGAGTTCCCGCTCCACGGGGGTCCGGAACCGGGGGATCGGGCGCACCTCCCCATACCAGGCGGCGGCGCGTTCGGCTTCTCCCGCGATGAGTGCGCGCGCGTCGGCGCCGACATTCTCCAGCAGCCGGGTCACGATCTCGCCGTCTTTGCGCTGGGCCCAGCCGCCGACGATCCGGCCGTTGTACCAGATGCTCGGCCCGATATTGCCGTTGCGGTCGAACAGCTGTGGCTGATGGTCGCCCAGGTACCAGCCGCGTGACTGCCAGCCCATCGGCGTGGGGTCCAGCGCGGGCAGCAGGGCGGCCCAGGGTTGCGGGTCGGCGACCGGTTCGAGGTCGTCGGCGAGCAGGAGCCCGGGGGTGCCGTCGAGATCGACTTCTACCGTCTCGAGTTGGGTCAGCGCTGTGCGGACCTGACCGAGGTTCCAGCCCGTCCACCATTTGATGTCCGTGATCGGGGCCGGGCCGAACGCGTACAGCCAGCGCCGCACCAATTCGGTGCGGGCGACCTCGGTGGCGAGCTCATCGATCGGTGACGGCAGCCAGGATTCGATGGGCGCCCACGAGTATTGGCTGCTCGACCAGCTGCCGTTCGGCCGAGCCCGCACTATCCGGCCCTCGGTGCCGAGCAGGACCAGAACCCAGCTGGTGATACCGGTCGGCCGCGAATAGGACTTCTCCGGGTTCGTATCGATCTGGGTGCGCAGCTCGGGGACGTCCTTGCTCAGCTGAGCTCCGGTGGCCGACCCTCGAGCGAGTAGTGCGCGATGTGTTTTGTCGGCGACGGCCGCGAGCCAGCCTTCCGGGTCGCCGTCGCCGATCCCGGCCTGCGCCAGGTATTTCACGTAGGTGCGCCGTTGCCGGGCCGCCAGGTCGGGAGCGCAGGAGGCGTGCAATACCGGGGCCAGCTCGACCGGTGCGACGAACATGGTGCGCCGCATCGCGAGCATGCGAAGCAGCACGCGGTCCTCGTACAGCGCCCGCTCGACCTGTTCGGCCCCGGCTGTCCGGCCCCGGGCGGCCACCGACAAATGCACGGTCGCCGGGTCGGTGGCGTGCAATACCACCAGGGAGCGGGCGATCTCGGCCACATCGTCGCTGCGATACTCGGCCGCCAGCCGATGCCGTACCCCGAGCCGGGCCCGGCGCTGCGCCGTGGTGAAGGTGTACACCCGGCGCATGCTAGCGGCGCGCACCGACACCTGTTCCGGCATGCACGCCGACCGGGGGTTTCGTGCATTGACCGGGCGGGCTTCGTGCGTTGACCGATTGCCGGTTCGCGTGTTGGCGGCAGCCGAGGGCATCCGGTCCGTCGCCGACGCGCGTGCCGTAGGTTCGTGCACCGGCCAGTCGTGGGTTCGTGCGTCGACCGGCTGAGGTCTGTACGCCGACCGGGCCGCCGCTTCGCACGCCGACCGGTCGCCGCTCCGGAAGTCGGCAATCGGCGACAGGCACACCGATCAGGTGGGTGCGCAACCGACCTGCCGCGGTGTCGGCTGTGCACTCTGCCGCGGGTCGGCGATTCGCTGCGCGGCAGGCGAATTGCCGACCGGCCCAGCCGGGTTCCCGCGTCCGCGGGCCCGGCCGTGGAATATTCGATCTATGAGCAGACGCGCAGTGACCTATCTGGCCGGGGTGCTGCTCCCGGTGTTGACGGCAACCCTGCTGGCCGCCGCGCCGGCAGCCGCGACCGTGGCGTGCGCGGTGCATACGCGCCCGATCTCGGTGCCGGTCGACGGCGAACAGGCCACCGGCCTGCTCTTCGAACCACACTCCTGCGCGACCCGGGACACCCTGGTGGTCACCGCGCACGGGCACAAGGGGTCCGCGGCGCAGTACTCGGAATACCTGGTGTCGATCGCCGCGCGCACCGGTACGCCGATCCTGTCGATGGATCTGCGCGGCAGCCCGCAGTGGCGCACCGGCGAATGGAATCTGTGGGCCGGGTGGCGGGATCTGGTGGCGGCCACGCAGTGGTACAAGGGCGGGCATCCCGTCTCCCGTACCGTGCTGTGGGGCTGGAGCCTCGGCGCGATGACCACCGGTCTCGCCGCCGCCTACGGGCCGGCCGGACTGTTCGACTACTGGGTCGATACCTTCGGCCCGTCGAACCTGTTCACCCACTACCAGGGGCCGGCCGGCGACTATCCCGCGCTGCAGGCGCAGATCCGGCGCGACGCCGGGGGCTGTGCCCCGCTCGAATGCCCGATCGCCTATGCGGAACGGTCCCCGGCGCTGCAGGCCGGGCGGATGAACATCCGGCACGCGTTTCTCGTCCACGGTACGGCCGATGAGGTGGTGCCTTATACAGCCAGCATGCAGATGCGGGCTGCGCTCATGCTGGCGGGTAAACCGAGCACGATGTACTCCATCGTCAGCGGGCGAACCCTGCAGGGTGTCGTGGAACCGGGCCGCCACAATGTCGGCCCGGCCCTGTTCGAATCAGGGTGTGTGGTGGAACGGCTCGTCCTGGGCACCGAACCGCTCGGCACCAACCGTGACTACCTCGTCGATGTCGCGGCCGGAGTGGTCGCCGCCCCACCGGCACCGCCGAACGCGAAATGTGCCGCCTAGCAATATCGGTCAGCCACCGGCTTCAGAGTGACTTCACCCAGTTGGACAGCAACTGGGCTCCCGCGTCACCCGACTTCTCCGGATGGAACTGGGTCGCCGAGAGCGCACCGTTCTCGACCGCGGCCAGGAAACGGCTGCCGTGTTCGGTCCAGGTGAGTTTGGGTGCGGCGAGGTGTTCGCTGGGCGGGAGATCCCACGTGCGGGCCGCATAGGTGTGCACGAAATAGAAGCGGGTGCCCGGGTCCATTCCGGCGAACAGCACACTGTCCTGCGGCGCGTCGACGGTGTTCCAGCCCATATGCGGAAGTACCGGTGCCTCGAGCTTGTCGACGGTGCCGGGCCACTCCCCGCAGCCCTCGGTCTCCACCCCGAACTCCACCCCGCGCTCGAACAGGATCTGCATACCCACGCAGATGCCCAGCACCGGACGCCCACCGGCCAGCCGCTGGCCGATGATGCGTTCACCGCGCACCTCCCGGAGCCCCGCCATACAGGCGGCGAAGGCGCCGACCCCGGGGACCACCAGGCCGTCCGCGGCCAGGGCGGCCGAATGGTCGGCGGTCACCTCGACCTGTGCGCCGGCCCGGACCAGGGCGCGTTCGGCGGAGTGTAGATTGCCGGAGCCGTAGTCCAGTAGAACCACAGAGTTCACGGTGCTTCCTTAATGAGCGGGTACCGCATCAGAGTGCGCCCTTCGTCGACGGAACGCCCTGCACCCGGGGATCGGGTTCGACCGCGGCGCGCAGGGCGCGGGCGACCGCCTTGTACTCGGCTTCGGTGACGTGGTGCTGGTCGCGGCCGTAGAGCACCCGGACGTGCAGTGCGATGCGGGCGTTGAGCGCGATGGATTCGAAGACGTGGCGGTTGAGCACCGTCGAATACGGGGCGCCGGGGTCGTTGCGGCCGCGGACCGGGGTGCCGGGGATCACGGCGTGCAGCAGGTGGTCGGGTTCGCCGGTGTGCACGCAGTAGGGCCGGCCTGAGACGTCGACGGCGGCGTGCGCCAGCGTTTCGTCCATCGGGATGTAGGCGTCGCCGAACCGCCGGATGCCTTTTTTGTCGCCGAGCGCCTGCCCCAGCGCCTGCCCGAACACGATGGCGGTGTCCTCGACCGTGTGGTGGGCCTCGATCTCGATATCGCCGTCGGCGCGGACCGTCAGGTCGAAGCTGGCGTGGGTGCCGAGCGCGGTGAGCATATGGTCGTAGAACGGGACACCGGTGGCGATATCGGTCTGTCCGGTGCCGTCCAGGTTCAGTTCCACCACAATGCTGGATTCCTTGGTGGTGCGCTCCACTCGCGCGGTTCGGTTCATGCTCACTTCCGGTTGTCGATCAGCTGTGCGCGGTCAGTTGGGTGGCGGCCAGTTTCGCGCTGACCCGCAGGAATTCGTCGTTCTCCGCGGCCAGTCCGATGGTGACGCGCAGATGGCCGCCGATGCCGACATCGCGGATCAGGACCCCTTCGTCCAGGTAGTGCTGCCAGGCGCGGGGTGCGTCCCGGAAGGTCCCGAACAGCAGGAAGTTCGCGTCACTGGGCACCACCGCGAAACCGAGGCCGGTCAGTGCCCGCGCCACCCGGTCGCGCTGGGCGGCCAGCTCCGCGACACTCGCCAAGGTCTCGTCGGCGTGCCGCAGGGCCGCGCGGGCAGCCGCCTGGGTGACCACCGACAGGTGATACGGCAGCCGCACCAGCAGCAGCGCGTCGATCACCGCGGGGGCGGCGACGAGATAGCCGAGGCGGCCGCCGGCGAAGGCGAACGCTTTGCTCATCGTCCGGCTGACCACCAGTTTCGCGGGATAGCGGTCGATCAGGCCGATGGCGCTGGGTGCGGCGGAGAACTCGCCGTACGCCTCGTCGACAATGACGATGCCCGGCGCGGCGTCGAGGATCCGGGACAGTTCGGCGGCCGGGATACTGTGCCCGGTCGGGTTGTTCGGGCTGGTCACGAACACCACATCGGGCCGGCGTTCGGTGATGGCGGCGAGGGCGGCGTCGATATCGACGGAGAAATCCGCGGCCCGTTTCGCCTCGACCCATTCGGTGTCGATGCCTTCGGAGATGATCGGGTGCATCGAATACGACGGGACGAATCCCAGTGCCCGCCGGCCCGGACCGCCGAAGGCCTGCAGGAGTTGCTGCAGGATCTCGTTGGACCCGTTGGCCGCCCACACATTCGTGGCGCCGACCGTGATACCGGTCTGGCGGGTGAGGTAGGACGCGAGATCGGTGCGCAACCCGACGGCATCGCGGTCGGGGTACCGGTGCAGATCGGCGGCCGCGGCGCGGACGGCCTCGGCCACGTCCTCGACCAGCGCACGCGTCGGCGGGTGCGGATTCTCGTTGGTGTTGAGCTGGACCGGGACACTGAGTTGCGGTGCGCCGTACGGGGATTTACCGCGCAGATTCTCCCGCAGCGGGAGCGCGTCGAGCCCGATACCGGCGCCGGGCACCGCGGTGACCAGCGGGTTACCGGCGGTCACGACAGTGCCTCGAAACGAGCCCGGACGGCCTGCCCGTGCGCGGGCAGATCCTCGGCATCGGCCAGCGCCACCACATGTCCGGCGACATCTTTCAACGCCGCCTCGGTGTACTCCACCACGTGGATACCACGCAGGAAGGTCTGCACGCTGAGCCCGGACGAATGCCGGGCACATCCGGCCGTCGGCAGGACGTGATTGGATCCCGCGCAATAGTCACCGAGGCTCACCGGGGCGTACGGGCCGACGAAGATCGCCCCGGCGCTGCGCACCCGGGCGGCGACCGCCGGAGCCTGCGCGGTCTGGATCTCCAGGTGTTCGGCGGCGTAGGCGTTCACCACCCGCAGGCCCTGGTCGATATCGTCGACCAGCACCGTCCCGGACTGGGTTCCGGTGAGTGCCGCGGTGACCCGCTCGGCGTGTTTCACCACCGTCAGCTGGGTGGTCAGCGCGGCGTCCACCGCGTCGGCGAGGGCGGGGCTGTCGGTGACCAGCACGCTCGCGGCGAGGACATCGTGTTCGGCCTGGCTGATCAGGTCGGCGGCCACGTGGACCGGATCGGCGGTGGCATCGGCCAGGATGGCGATCTCGGTGGGGCCGGCTTCGGCATCGATCCCGACCAGGCCGCGGCAGAGGCGTTTGGCGGCGGTGACATAGATATTGCCGGGCCCGGTGATCAGGTCGACCGGCGCGAGCGCGCCGCCGTCGGTATCGGTACCGCCGTAGGACAGCAGTGCGACCGCCTGCGCCCCGCCCACGGCCCATACTTCCTCGACCCCCAGCAGCTGCGCCGCGGCCAGAATCGTCGGGTGCGGCAACCCGCCGAACTGCTCCTGTGGCGGCGAGGCCACCACCAGCGACTCCACCCCGGCCGCCTGCGCGGGCACCACATTCATCACGACACTGGACGGGTAGACGGCGTTACCGCCGGGCACATACAACCCGACCCGCTCCACCGGTACCCAGCGCTCGGTCACCGTGCCGCCCGGGACGACCTCGGTGGTGGTATCGGTGCGCCGCTGATCGGCGTGGACGGTCCGGGTGCGGGCGATCGCCACCTCGAGCGCCGAGCGGACCGCCGGATCGAGCCCGTCCAGCGCGGCGGCCAGTTCCGCCGCCGGAACACGCACCGTCGCCGGGGTGACGTGGTCGAATTTCGCACCGAACTCCAGCGCCGCGACCGCCCCGCGGTCGCGGACCGCTTCCACCATCGGCCGCACATGATGCAGTACCGAGTCCACATCGACCCCGCCGCGCGGCAGCGCGGTGCGCAACTGCGCGGTGGTGGGTGTGCGGCCGCGCAGATCGACGCGCGCGAGCTCGATACGGGAAGTCATGGTGGTATCGGTCCTTGTCCGGCTGACTTGGTTGACACGACCAGCCTAATAGGCGCAGTTGGGCGGAGCCCATCCGCAGCCCCGCGCACGGCCGGAGCGAAGGCGGAGGTACGCCTGACGGGCCGGTACCACCGGTTATTTGCGCGGTCCGGTTCAGACGATCCGGGTGAAGACGATATCCAGCTCGTGTTCCCAGGTGCGCGGGTCCAATTCGGACTCGGAGCGTTCCCAGGTGGCCCGGAGTGTGTTCCGGGTCTCGTCCAGGTTACCGGTGAGGCGCTGCGAATCTCCCGGAGCGTCGCGCCAGACCCGCCACAGCGGCCCGGTGACCGCCCCGTTGAAGATCCGGCGCTCACCGTTGCTGTCGTACTGCAGGACCTTCAGCCGCTCGGGATAGGCGTCGTCGACCCCCATGGCCCAGGTTCTTTCGATACCCGCCTCGGGCACCGTGTAGCGCACCAACAGGAAGGCCTCGCCGGCCAGCCACTCGATCGTCGTCCGCCCGACGACGGTGGGGTACCTGTCGGTCGTCGTCTTCCATTCACCGATCATCGCCGCCATCGCGGCGAGTGGCGAATCGGTCATCTGCGCGTCTCCCATCGGTGAAGCGAACTTCGGATGTTCAGCTGCAGCGGCGACGCAGTTCCGGAACGCCCTCGCCCTCGAGCTCACCGAGGACGACCGGCCGGCCCACCATGGCCAACGCTAGCGCTTCGCCGCGGCCCCGGACCACCGGCCCGGAACCCTTGACCCAGTCGAAATCTGTCGCGACGAACTGTAACCCCTCGGTGAGGCGCCAGGGGCGGGCGAACGGATCGGGCCGGTCGAGTACGGCCCGCAGCCGGTCGGCCGGGATATCGCGGTGCCGGCCCAGTGGGCGGCGGATGTCCTGCTGATGGACCAGCAGGTCGGCCAGCCCGAGGCGGGGCCACAGCCGGGAGACGGTGCGCGGGGCCGATTCGAATTCGGCCAGCAGTTCGACCGGCGTCCGGCGTGACCCCGCCGCGGCCATGGCGTTGTTGACGCCGTCGATGGAGCACCGATTGCGCACCGTGATCCCGAAGTACTCGGTGAGCGTGATCGCGTCGTAGCGGAGATGCCCGATCAGGTCACGCACCCGCCAGCCGGTGCACAGGGTGGGCGCATCCCACTCGGTCTCGGACAGATCTCGCAGCAATGCGATCATCTCGGCTCGCTCGGCGGCGAGCATTGCCCGAATGTTCATGCCGCACACCATAACCGGGAGCCGTCGTCGCCGACTCCGGTACGGGTCAGCGGGTATCGCTGTCGATGAGCAGCGTGCCGCCCGAATTCACCACCCGCAGTGTCGGATTGCGGGTCTGGCCGCCGTAGCTGAGGTCGTTCACCCGCATATCCACCGAGCCGTCGGGGTTGTTGCCCTTGAAGGCCTCGATCTGCTGGAAACTCTGCACGGTACGCGTCGACCAGTACTGTTCGAACTCCTGCCGGCTGCCGTAGACCTGCTGCGCGGCCGGTGTCAGCAGCCCCCAGGAACCGGCGGGATCCATGTAGAACTGTTCGAGCAACTGGCCGGCCTGCACCCATTCGACCTGGCCGCTGCTCGGCGTGGACCCCAGTGCCGGGTCGGTGGACGCCGGGGTATCGGCGGCGCGCGGCGCGGTGGATGTCACCGAGGTGTCGGCCCGGGCCGGGCCGCCGTCGTCGGAATCGGACGAACTGAAGAACAGCACACCGCCGACCACCGCGGCGCCGGCGATACCGCCGATGATCACCGCACGCCGGACGCCGCCGCCCGGCCGCGAATCCTCCGCGACGGGCTGGGTGGTGGTGGGGGGATGGTTCGGCGCCCGCCGCGAGGCCCGGGTGTCGTGCCCGTCGCGGTCCGCGCCACCCCGGGGTTCCGGACGCCGCCGCGGGCCCGCGGCATGCGCCGGGCCGCGCTGGTGGCCGGCCGCGGGGGTTTCCATCGTGCTGACGGCGGCGCCGCCGGCGTGGCCGTTGCGATCGTGCCCGTTGCGGTCGAAGGCCTCCCGGGCGGGCACGAAACCGGCGTGCTCGGCGCCTGCGCCGGGATATCCGGCGAACCGGGCCAGCTGTTCGCGGGCCTCCGCCATCGTGGGGCGCAACCGCGGATCGGCCTCCAGCAGATCGAGCAGGAAATCGGTGGCCGGTCCGGCGTTCTGCGGTTCGCTCACCTGACCGTTGGCCGCGGCGTAGAGCACCTTGAGCGGATTACCGGAACCGAACGGCGGTTCCCCCTCCAGCGCGTGGAACAGGGTCGCGCCCAGCGCGAACACATCCGCGGCCGGGGTGGGGTCGGCGCCGCGCGCGACCTCGGGGGCGAGGTAGGCGGCCGTCCCGCAGATCAAACCGGTTTCGGTGAGGGTCACATCGCCGGTGGCCCGCGAGATTCCGAAATCGGTGATCTTCACGGTGCCGTGGTCGTCGAGCAGGACATTGCCCGGTTTCACATCGCGGTGCACGATCCCGGCCTGATGGGCGGCGATGAGCGCCGCGGCCACCTGCTCACCGATCCGCGCGACCTGCGGCAGCGGCAGTGGGCCCCCGGAGGACAGCACCATCGCCATACTGCGGGATTTCATGTACTCCATCACCAGGCACGGATCGCCGCCGTGCTCGGTGATATCGAAGACCACGATGGCGTTCGGATGCTGGAACCGGGCCGCGTTACGGGCCTCCCGCGCCGCGCGCTGCCGGAGCACATCGCGCTCGGCGGGCGGCAGACTGGGTTTTATATGGATCTGCTTGATCGCCACCGACCGCTGCAGACGCTCGTCGACGGCACGCCAGACCACGCCTGTGCCGCCGCTACCAATCTGCTCGACCAGGCGGTAGTGATCCGCGATCAACTGACCGGTATCGATGACGCCTACTCCGAACCTTCTCGAAATCGTGACATGCCGCGTCGGTTCCCTTTCACACACGTCACGCGTCGGTGATCATGCACTCGTCCCGCATCGGTGACCATTGCACGCGTAACGCATCTGTGACCACTCACGCGTTCGGGACGAGTGTAGCGGGCACCTCGACCGGCCCAGTGGGTGATGTCACCTAAACCGGATCCCGGCCGGGAACCGACCGGCTCCGGTGCCGGCTCGCCCCGGCCGGGCGGGGCGGGCGAACATCGGGCTATTACGCTGTGACGAGTGAGTCTTGTGCTGCTGCCCGCTGTCGATGTCGCCAATGGAGAGGCCGTCCGCCTGGTACAGGGCGCGGCGGGGAGCGAAACCAGCTACGGTTCGCCCCGCGACGCCGCCCTCGCCTGGCAGGAGGACGGCGCCGAATGGGTGCATCTGGTGGACCTGGACGCGGCGTTCGGCCGCGGCTCGAACCGGGAACTCCTCGCGCAGGTGGTCGGCGAACTGGATGTCGCGGTCGAGCTGTCCGGCGGGATCCGCGACGACGACTCGTTGAAGGCGGCGCTGGCCACCGGCTGCGCCCGGGTCAACCTGGGCACCGCCGCGCTCGAGGATCCGGTGTGGTGCGCGCGGGCGATCGCGGAATACGGCGACCGGATCGCGGTCGGCCTGGACGTCCGGATCGTCGACGGCGAATACCGGCTGCGCGGCCGCGGCTGGGTGAGCGACGGCGGGGATCTGTGGGAGGTCCTGGAACGGCTCGAACGCGACGGTTGCTCCCGCTACGTCGTCACCGACGTCACCAAGGACGGCACCCTCACCGGCCCGAACCTGGACCTGCTGCGCGAAGTCTGTATGGCCACCGAAGCGCCGGTGATCGCCTCCGGCGGCGTCTCGGCCCTGGCCGACCTGACCGCGATCGCCGAACTGGTGCCCGACGGTGTGGAAGGCTCGATCGTGGGTAAAGCACTGTACGCGGGCCGGTTCACCCTGCCCGAAGCACTGGCCGCTGTCCGTTGACCGCGAAGAACGGGGACTCCAGGCGATGACCAGGGCGGATACCGAGCTGGCCGGTCTGCTGACCACGGCCGCCGAAGTCCTCGACGGAGTGTGTGAGCGGTTCCTCGAAGGACAGGGCGCGCCCAGTGCGGTGGCCAAGGGGTCCAAGGATTTCGCCACCGAATTCGATCTGGAGCTGGAACGCACCATCTCCGGGCAGCTGCTGGCCCGCACGGGTATCGAGGTGCACGGCGAGGAATTCGGCGGTCCCGCGCTCACCAGCGGTACCGCCTGGGTACTGGACCCGATCGACGGCACCTTCAATTACTCGAACGGTCATCCGCTCACCGGGACGCTGCTCGCGCTGGTCCGGGACGGGGAACCGGTGCTGGGCATGGCCTGGTTCCCGCCGCTGGACCGCCGGTACGCCGCCCTCGCGGGCGGCCCGCTGCTGCTCGACGGTGTCCCGCAGCCGCAACTGGCCCCGGGTCTGCTCGATGACGCGATGATCGGATTCGGTGCCTTCAATATCGAATCCACCGGCCGGGTGCCGGGACTGTTCCGGCACCGCGTCCTGGGCACGCTGAGCCGGTTGTCGTCCCGGGTGCGGATGCACGGTTCGACCGGGATCGACCTGGCCTTCACCGCCGACGGCACGCTCGGCGGTTCCATCGTTTTCGGCCACCATCCGTGGGACAACGCGGCCGGCGCGCTCATGGTGCGCTGCGCGGGCGGTGTGGTCACCGATCTCGAGGGCGCCGAATGGACCATCGAATCCGGATCGGTGCTGGCCGCCGCCCCCGGAATCCATGCCGAACTACTGGACATGATCGCCGCCACCCGCGGCGCCGAAGCCGCCCCGATCGGCGATGATCGCGATACGGCCCCCGAACCGCAGGCACCGGCCACCGGAGAGAAGCAATGAGGCGATACCTCCGCCTTCGCTGCGGCCTCCACCGACCGCAGGTAACAGCCATGAGGGAGAATCCATGAGCTTGGCGACGCGCGTCATCCCCTGCCTGGACGTCGATGCGGGGCGGGTGGTCAAGGGCGTCAACTTCCAGAATCTGCGGGACGCCGGCGACCCCGTCCAGCTCGCCGCCGCCTATGACGCGCAAGGCGCCGACGAACTCACCTTCCTCGATGTCACCGCCTCCAGCGGCGACCGCGCCACCATGTTCGATGTGGTCACCCGGACCGCCGAGCAGATCTTCATCCCGCTCACCGTGGGCGGCGGGGTCCGCACCGTGGCCGATGTCGACCGGTTGCTGCGCGCGGGCGCGGACAAGGTGTCGGTGAACACTGCCGCCATCGCCCGGCCCGAGGTGCTGCACGAGATGTCGCAGCGGTTCGGGTCGCAGTGCATCGTGCTGTCGGTCGACGCCCGCACCGTGCCCGACGGCGACCCGGACACCTCGTCGGGCTGGGAGGTCACCACACACGGCGGCCGCCGCGGCACCGGGATCGACGCGGTCGAATGGGCCGTGCGCGGCGCCGAACTCGGCGTGGGGGAGATCCTGCTCAACTCGATGGACGCCGACGGCACCAAGGCCGGGTTCGATCTGCCGATGATCCGCGCCGTCCGGGCCGCCGTGTCCATCCCGGTGATCGCCTCGGGTGGCGCCGGTGCGGTCGAGCATTTCGCTCCCGCGGTGCAGGCCGGTGCGGACGCTGTCCTGGCCGCCAGCGTCTTCCACTTCGGCGACCTGACCATCCCGCAGGTCAAGGACGCCCTGCGCGCGGACGATCTGGTGGTGCGCTGATGGGCCTGGATCCGGCGATCGCGGCCCGCCTCAAACGTAACGAGGCCGGTCTGGTGGCCGCGGTCGCGCAGGAGCGGGACACCGGCGCGGTGCTCATGATGGCGTGGATGGACGACGAGGCGCTGGCCCGCACCCTGGAAACCCGCCGCGCCACCTACTATTCGCGGTCCCGGCAGCAGTACTGGGTGAAGGGGGAGACCTCCGGCCATACGCAGTACGTGCACGAGGTCCGGCTGGACTGCGACGGCGATACGGTCCTGCTGGTGGTGGACCAGCAGGGCGCGGCCTGCCACACCGGAACACATACCTGCTTCGACAGCGACGTACTGCTCCCGCTCGACCGGGCGTAGTAGGGCAACCGCGGATCACACCGCGTCGGCCGGGGCCATCGCGCCGGGCGTGTAGCGCACGATCTCGATCCCGGTGATGAACCGATCGCCGAATCGGAAGCGGATGAGCGCGAACGGGTGTCCACCGGGCGCGATGACCGCGCCGGGGCCACCATCGACGAGAACGGGGACGGCGGCCCGGATCCGGTCGGCGAAGAACTTCGTCTCCTCGGCGATCGCCCCGGCGCCGCGGACGTCGCCCGGTGCGCCCGCCGGGAGCAGGCTGAGATCGGCTGTCCGGACGGCATCGGGGGCCAGCAGCGTGACGAGCCGGGCGATGTCACCACCGCGCGCGGCCGCCAGGAAGGCCGCCACGATCTCGAGATGTCCGGTGATCTCCGCCTGGTGTCCGGCCTCGGCGGGCCGGACGCCGCGCAGCCGGGAGCGTGCCCGGCTGGCCAGTTTCTTCGCCGCGGCCGGATTCGTGTCGAGCACGGTGGCGATCCGGTCGAACGGAACCGCGAAGAGATCGTGCAGGACGTAGGCCACGCGCTGGCCGGGGGACAGTTCGCCGAGTAGGACGAGCAGCGCCCGCGACACCTCCTCGCGGCGCAGGAACTCCTCGTCGACACTCGACTGCTCGCCGGGGACGTCGTCGAGCAGCAGCGGGAGTTCGCCGCGTCGCTCCCGGGCGCGGAGCAGGTCGAGGCACAGCCGGGCCGTGACGGTGGTGAACCAGCCGTCCGGGTTGACCACCTCGGACAGGTCGGCAGCCTGGACGCGGGTCCACGCGGTCTGCACCGCGTCCTCGGCATCGTGATACGAGCCGACGATCCGATGGGCCAGCGACAGCAACCGGGGCCGGGCCGCCTCGAATTTCTCGACGAGTTCCACGGAGTAGGTCACCTTTCGTGCGTGCCGGACGTCAGGAGGGGCGAGAGAGACAACCCGACGTGCACGACCCCTCGAGGAGACTTTCATGAGAGTACAGATCCCGCGCTCCGGCACCGGCGGGGCACGAACAGGTCCGGTCGCGACCGGCGCCGCCCCCGCCGATGGCGGCGCAGCCCTGCGCCGTGACCGCACCGCACCCGGCACCGAGCCGATCCCGGTTGCCGGAGACGCCACTGCGCTGCCGATTGTCGTTGTGCGGGCACGGCCTGCGGACGAGGATCGCAGCGCGCAGCCGGACGATCCCGATCTCGGTCCGTTCCCGGTGCGGATCGCTGCCGGCCAGGCCCCGGAATTTCCGGTGGCCCATGCGGCCGAGAGCATCACGGGGTGCTCGAATGTCCTGGGTTCGTCGCGACCGGCCGCACTGCCGGGGCGGTATTTCCGGTGACCGGGGCGCTGGGGACCGGCCTGTTCGTAGCGACAGTGGCCTGTCTGCTGCTCAATGCCGTCGAGGTGGCGGGCAAGGCAGTGCGGGCACGGTTCGTGATGCAGAACGCCGCCGAGGTCGGCGTGGCACCGCGGTGGATACCCTATCTCGCGGTGCTCGAGGGCGCCGGGGTGGCCGGACTGCTGGTCGGGCTGCTCGGCCAGTGGGCCATCGGACTGGCCGCTGCCGCCGGGCTGGTGCTGTTCTTCGTGGGAGCGATCGCGGTGCACGTCCGGTCGCGGGTTGTGTACAACCTCGCGTTTCCGGGAGTCTTCCTGGTTCTGGCCGTAGCCGCCGTCGCGTACTTCGCGGGGCAAGCCGGCTGACCGTCCGGGTGTCGAGCCGGCCGCGATACGCGGGCGGTGGGTTGCCCCGAGCGCCGGTGAAGCGGGAGTGCCCGGGTCAACGCGTGGAGTCGCCGGACACCGGTTGCGTGGTACCGAGCACAACGCCCAGATGGCTGGTGAGCGTGGTGCCGAGGTCGGCCAGGGCGGCGGTCTGCTGGTTGTCCAACCCGTCGAAGACCAGCCGGCGCACCACGTCCATGTAGCCGGGCGCGGTTTCCACGACCTTCTGGTGACCCTCGTCGGTCAGCAGCGCCAAGACGCCGCGCCGTCCCGTGGTCGCGGTGCGCGTGGCCCAGCCCATCCGCTCGAGTTTGGAGACCACATGCGACAGCCTGGATAGCGACGAATTTGCCCGATGCGCGAGCTCGCTCATCTGCAGCCGCCGGTCCGGCGCCTCCGAGAGCAGGGTGAGCACCCAGTACTCGAAATGAGTCACGCCGGATTCCCGCTGCAGATCGGTGTCCAACGCCCCCGGCAGGCGATTCAGCAATGCGACCACCGCGCGCCAGGCCCGTCCTTCGACCGGGTTCAGCCACTCCGTCACTAGTCCGCCTTCTGTCCGGCCCGGTGACGTTTGCGGCAGGGTCACCCGGCTGTAGAAGAAGTTTGCCACGACTTCGCTCGATCGTGTGTCATCTCGGAAACGAAGGTGAGGCCACTCACAGCGGGCGGCGCAGCGGCGGCGTTATTCGTCTTTTCCGTCGCGCAGGAACTCCAGCGCGCGGTCGGCGTGCACATTCGCGCGCAGTTCGCTGCTGATCACCGTGCGGATCGTGCGGTCGGTGCCGATGACGAAGGTATGCCGTTTCACCGGCATGAGTTTGCCCAGCAGGCCACGTTTGACCCCGTAGCTCTCGGCCACCGACCCGTCGGCATCCGACAGCAGCGGATACTCCAGCCGCTGCGCGCCCGCGAACCCGGCCTGGACGTCGACGGCGTCGGCGCTGATCCCCGCGCAGCCGGCCCCGAGGGCGGCGAATTCGGCGGTGAGGTCGCGGAAATGGCAGGCCTCCGCGGTGCATACCGGCGTATTCGCCGCGGGGTAGAAGAACAGGACGAGTGGCCCGTCGGCCAGCAGGGAATCGAGGGACCGGAGGGTGCCGGTCTGATCCGGGAGTTCGAATGCCGGGGCGAGCTGGCCGATCTGCATACCCGGACAGTACCGGGACGGCTGTGTCCATTGCGCATGAGCGGGGGCCCTGCGTGGTGACGCTGCGCTGCCGCCTCCGGGCCTGACCCGCTCATGCGGGGTGCGTCGCACGCCGTCGGTGCCCGGCTGGAATGATGGGTCGAATGCACGGCGCTCCCGCGACTACCACCCGCGAACGATTCCGCGAACTCGCCGCCGAACACCGGGTTGTCCCGGTGACGCGGAAGGTACTGGCCGATTCGGAGACCCCGCTGTCGGCCTACCGCAAACTGGCCGGCGATCGCGCGGGGACCTTCCTGTTCGAATCCGCCGAGAACGGACGATCGTGGTCGCGCTGGTCGTTCATCGGCGCCGGCAGTCCGTCGGCGCTCACCGCGGTCGACGGTGCCGCCACCTGGCTGGGTGCCACGCCCGCCGGTGCGCCCGCGGGCGGCGATCCCCTGGACGCGCTGCGTGAGACCCTCGAACTGCTGCGCACGGAGCGGTTACCCGGTCTGCCCCCGCTGACCGGCGGCATGGTCGGCTACCTCGGCTACGACGCCGTCCGCCGGATGGAACGGCTGCCCGAGCACGCGGTCGACGATCTGCGGCTCCCGGAGATGGTGCTGCTGCTGGCCACCGATCTGGCCGCGTTCGACCACCACGAGGGTGCCATCACCCTGATCGCCAACGCCGTGAACTGGAACGGCACGTCCGACAATGTGGACGCCGCCTACGACGACGCCCTCGCCCGGCTCGACCGGATGACCGCCGCCCTGGCCGCGCCCGCCGTATCGACCGTCTCGGTCTTCGATCAGCCCGAACCGGACTACCGGCGGGCCCGCACACCGGACGAGTTCGGTGCCGGTGTCCGCCGGCTGGTCTCGGAGATCGAGGCCGGGGAAGCGTTCCAGGTGGTGCTGTCGCAGCGGTTCGAAATGGACTACGGCGGCACCCCGATCGACCTCTACCGGATGCTGCGGGCCGCCAACCCGAGCCCGTACATGTTCCTGCTGCATATCCCGGACGGCGCCGGGAACACCGCGTTCTCCATCGTCGGATCCAGTCCGGAGGCGCTGGTGGCGGTGCAGGACGGGGTCGCCACCACGCACCCGATCGCGGGCACCCGCTGGCGCGGCGCCACCGAGGAAGACGATCTGCTGCTCGAGAAAGGCCTGCTGGCCGACGAGAAGGAGAACGCCGAACACCTCATGCTGGTGGACCTCGGCCGCAACGATCTGGGCCGGGTCTGTGTGCCGGGAACGGTGCGGGTCACCGAGTACCGGCATGTCGAGCGCTACAGCCATGTGATGCATCTGGTGTCCACGGTCACCGGCCGTCTCGCGCCGGGCAAGATCGCGCTGGACGCGGTCCGGGCCTGTTTCCCGGCGGGCACGCTGTCCGGTGCGCCCAAGGTCCGGGCCATGCAGTTGATCGAGGAACTCGAACCGACCCGGCGCGGTGTGTACGGCGGGGTGGTCGGCTACCTCGATTTCGCCGGGGACGCGGATACCGCGATCGCCATCCGGACCGCCCTGCTCAAGGACGGCACCGCCTATGTCCAGGCGGGTGCGGGTGTGGTGGCCGATTCCGAGGCCGAGTACGAGGACACCGAATCCCGGAACAAGGCGATGGCGGTGCTGCGGGCGGTCGCCGCCGCCGAAACCGTGCGTGCTTTCGGGGACGATGGATTCGAGGAACGGGAATCGATAACTGTCGCGTCCGGAGGCGGCGTATGACAGCGGAGAACAGTAACGCTGCCGACCGGCGGTCCGCCGGTGTGGCCGGGTCCCGGCGCGACGTGTCGGACGCCGGCGATGCCGCGACCGCCGGATCAGGAGCCGGGAGCAGCCCGGACATGACGGGATCCGGTAATGCGGCGCAGTCGCCCGGTGATGGTGCCGCCGAGTCGGTCGAGGGTGCGGCGGCGGATTCCGGCGCAGCGGCGCGGACCTCCGATGCCGGCCAGGGATCCGTCGCCTCGGGTGCGGGACGGCCCGGGCCCATCGATTGGGGCGACGAGGAGTTGCCTCCCGCCGCGAACGGGCCCGCTCCGGCCGCCCGGTATCCGGTCGCCGCGCTCGTGCTGCTCGCTGTGGGCGCTGCCGCACTCTGGGGGTCCTCCCGCCTCACCTGGGTCACGGTGACCTCGGCGGACGGCCTCACCGAACCCCGCACCGACGAACTGAACGGCGGGGTCTGGTTCGGTGCGCTGACGCCGCTGGCGCTGGTGCTGCTGGCCGCCATCGCCGCCGTGCTCGCCACCCGGGGGTGGATTCGCCGGCTGGTGGGTGTGGTGGTCGCGCTGATCGCCGCGGTGACCGCGGTTCCGGCGCTGGCGCTGCTCACCGGCTCCGGCGCCACCGAGCAGCGCGCCGCGGATCTGGCCGGGCTCCCCGGCCGCGCCCAGGTCCAAGAGCTGGTGACCGCGGGTGCCCCGGCCGCGCTCACGCTGTGCGGGGCGCTGGCCGCCTTCTGCGCCGGGCTGCTGCTGGCCCGCATGCCGGCCGATGCCAAACAGCTGTCCGGGAAATACGACAACCCCGCGACCCGGAAGGCCGCCGCGACCCGCGCCGTGCAGGGCGGCGTGTCCGGGGATGCGCTGCCGGAACGGGTGCTGTGGGATGCGCTGGATGCCGGCGCCGACCCGACCGACCCGGAAACACCGGCGGCGCCGTCCGCCGCGGCCGCCGGTGGAGCGGTCGCCGGACCGGACGGTGGAACGCCGGAATCTCCGGCCGGGGACGCGTCCGGCCCGCACAGCAGGGGGACCGCGGACCGGGCAGCGCCGGGGACGGCCGCATCGCCGCGGGGAGCGGAACCGGATGACGTCCCGTAGCAGGTGGGTCCGGCCGGGATCACCCGCCCCCGGCGTCGGCGCGTCACGGCCTGCCATTTACTCTTGTTCAGCATCGGTGAGACAGCGCCTGGGGGAATTCCTGCAGGCAGTAACTCGCGTCTCCCCAGAAAGGATTCGAGCCAGATGACTGTACTCGACTCGATTCTCGACGGGGTCCGCTCGGATGTAGCCGCTCGGGAAGCAGTGCTGGACTTTCCCGCGGTGAAGGCAGCGGCCGCCGCCGCCCCGTCGCCACTCGACGCGAAGGCAGCCCTCCTCGAAGACGGGATCGGCGTGATCGCCGAGGTCAAGCGGGCCAGTCCGTCCAAGGGCGCGCTCGCCGACATCGTCGACCCGGCGAGTCTGGCCAAGTCCTACGAGGACGGTGGCGCCCGGATCATCAGTGTGCTCACCGAGGGCCGGCGCTTCCACGGATCGCTCGACGATCTGGACGCGGTACGCGCGGCGGTCACCATTCCGGTGCTGCGTAAGGACTTCGTCGTGGGCCCGTACCAGATCCACGAGGCCCGTGCCCACGGTGCGGATGTGATCCTGCTGATCGTGGCCGCCCTGGAACAGGACACTCTGGCGTCGCTGATCGATCGCACCGAATCGCTCGGGATGACCGCACTGGTCGAGGTGCACACCGAGGAGGAGGCCGATCGTGCCCTCACCGCCGGTGCGAGCGTGATCGGTGTCAACGCCCGGAACCTCAAAACGCTCGAGGTCGACCGGGACTGCTTCTCCCGGATCGCGCCGGGATTACCCACCGAGGTGGTGCGGATCGCCGAATCCGGCGTTCGCGGCACCGCCGATCTGCTCGCCTACGCGGGCGCCGGCGCGGACGCGGTACTCGTCGGCGAGGGGCTGGTCACCAGCGGTGATCCCCGCGCCGCGGTCTCCGAACTGGTCACCGCCGGTACGCATCCGTCCTGCCCGAAACCGGCCCGGCGGGGGCGATGATGGCAACCTCAGGGTCGTCCACCAGCACCCCGTTGCCCGCCGCCAGCCAGGGGGTTTCGCAGCGCAGCGAGCACGAACCCGACGAGGGCGGCCATTTCGGCGTCTACGGCGGCCGACATGTGCCCGAGGCGCTGATGGCGGTGATCGAGGAGGTCACGGCCGAATACGACAAGGTCCGACTGGACCCCGCTTTCTTGAACGAACTCGACCGGTTGCAGCGTGACTACACGGGCCGCCCCTCGCCGGTGTTCGAATGCACGAGCCTGGCCGAACACGCCGGTGGGGCGCGGATCCTGCTCAAACGCGAGGATCTGAACCACACCGGATCGCACAAGATCAACAATGTGCTGGGGCAGGCGCTGCTGGCCAAGCGGATGGGCAAGACCCGGATCATCGCCGAAACCGGCGCCGGGCAGCACGGGGTCGCCACGGCCACCGCCTGCGCCCTGCTCGGCCTGGACTGCATCGTATACATGGGTGCCGTCGATACCGCCCGGCAGGCGCTGAATGTGGCCCGGATGCGGCTGCTGGGGGCCGAGGTCATCTCGGTGACCGTCGGCTCGCAAACGCTCAAGGACGCGATCAACGAGGCCCTGCGCGACTGGGTGACCCACGCCGACGACACCTACTACTGCTTCGGCACCGCCGCCGGCCCGCACCCTTTCCCCATGATGGTCCGCGATTTCCAGCGGGTCATCGGACTCGAGGCCCGGGCCCAGGTGCAGAGCCTCACCGGCCGGCTCCCCGATGCCGTCGCCGCCTGCGTGGGTGGCGGGTCCAACGCGATCGGCATCTTCCACGCCTTCATCGACGATCCCGGGGTCCGGCTGGTCGGCTACGAGGCCGCCGGTGACGGTGTGGACACCGGGCGGCACGCGGCGACCTTCGCCGGTGGTTCCCCCGGCGCCTTCCAGGGCGCCTACTCGTATCTGCTGCAGGACGAGGACGGCCAGACCATCGAATCGCATTCCATCTCGGCCGGCCTGGACTATCCCGGCGTGGGCCCGGAGCACGCGTTGCTGAAGGATATCGGCCGCGCGGAATACGTGCCGGTCACCGATACCGCGGCCATGGACGCCCTGCTGCTGCTCAGTCGCGCCGAAGGCATCATCCCGGCCATCGAATCCGCGCATGCCGTCGCCGGGGCGCTCGAACTGGGCCGTGAGCTCGGCGAGGGAGCGATCATCCTGGTGAACCTCTCCGGTCGCGGCGACAAGGATATGGACACCGCCGCCCGCTGGTTCGGGCTCTTCGACGATCCCGACAGCGGCAAGGAGAACGGCCAGTGAGTTCCGAATCCCGTCTCGGCGCCACCTTCGCGGCCTGCCGGGCCGATCGCCGCGCGGCGCTCATCGGCTACCTGCCGGCCGGCTATCCGGATCTCGAGGGCTCCCGCCGGGTGGTGCGGGCCATGGTCGAATCCGGCTGCGATATCGTCGAAATCGGGGTCGCCTACTCCGACCCCGTGATGGACGGGCCGACCATTCAGGCCGCGGCCGATCAGGCCTTACGGGGCGGCGTCCGGGTACGCGATGTGTTCTCCGTGGTCGAAGCCGTCACCGATGCGGGCGCTCAGGCAGTGGTGATGAGCTACTGGAACCCGGTGCTCAAATACGGGGTCGATCGATTCTCCCGCGATCTGGCCGCGGCCGGGGGAGCCGGCATCATCACCCCGAACCTGATCCCCGAGGAAGCCGGTGACTGGTTCACCGCCTCCACCGCGCACGGCCTCGATCGCATCTTCCTGGTCGCGCCCTCGTCCACCGAAGAGCGGCTGGCCGCCACCATCGATGCCAGTTCGGGTTTCGTGTACGCCGCGTCGACCATGGGCGTCACGGGTGCCCGGGACGCGGTCTCGTCCATGGCACCCGCGCTGTGCGGCCGGATTCGCGCGCACAGCGATATCCCGATCGGTGTGGGACTCGGGGTGCGCTCCGGGGCACAGGCCGCCGAGATCGCGGCCTACGCCGACGGTGTGATCGTCGGGTCGGCGCTGGTCACGGCCGCCGCCGAGGGTCTCGACGCGGTGCGCGCGCTGACCGCGGAGCTGGCCGGCGGTGTCCGGGCCGCCGCGGTCGCGTCCTGACCTGCGCACCCGTCCTGCCATGGGCGGAACGGGGAGTCGACGTACCCGGAGCAGCTGCCTGAGGTAGGGAGTCCCCGGACCGTCGTGACACTCGCGGGGCGGAGGCCGGACTTGCCAACGTAGCCGCCTGGACTACGGTTGCCCCCGTGACCGTTCTTGCCGTATCGGAGACCGCCTCGACCGCCGGAACCCCCGGCGGCGCCGTCCCGCCCGCCGCCGAACTGCTGGCCTACCTGCCCAGCCCGCCGCAGGGCGTCTGGGAACTCGGGCCGTTCCCGCTCCGCGCGTACGCGGTATGCATCATCCTCGGCATCATCGTCGCCATCTGGTGGGGCGAGAAGCGCTGGCGGGCCCGCGGCGGTGAAGCGGGCGCGGTCCTGGACGTCGCGGTCTTCGCCGTACCGTTCGGTCTCATCGGCGGCCGCATCTACCACGTCGCCACCGACTGGCAGAAGTACTTCGGTGCCGACGGCAACCCGATGGACGCCCTGAAGATCTACCAGGGTGGCCTCGGTATCTGGGGCGCGGTGTTCTTCGGTGCCATCGGCGCCTGGATCGCCTGCCGGATCTACAAGATCCCGCTGCCCGCCCTGGGCGACGCCATCGCCCCGCCGATCCTGCTCGCCCAGGCCATCGGCCGGCTCGGCAATTACTTCAACCAGGAACTCTACGGCCGCGAGACCGATGTGCCGTGGGGCCTGGAGATCTACCTGCGATTCGACGAGTCCGGCCGGCTGGACATGATGAACGGTGTCTCCTCGGGCGAGGTGCATTCCGTCGTGCATCCCACGTTCCTCTACGAATTGCTCTGGAACGTCGCGATCGTGCTGGCGCTGGTGTACATCGACCGGCGCTTCCGGATCGGGCACGGGCGCCTGTTCGCGTTGTACGTCGCCGGCTACTGCTTCGGACGGTTCTTCGTCGAACTCATGCGCGACGACGAGGCCACGCAGATCGCGGGTATCCGGATAAACTCGTTCACCTCCGCACTGGTGTTCCTGGTCGCGGTCGCCTACTTCCTGTTCGCCACCAAGGGCCGGGAGACCGCCGAACAACTCCGCCCCGGAGCCGGCCCGCGGCCGTGGCCGTGGCAATGGGGTGCCCTGCGCGCGGCCGGAGCCGCGGGCGCAACGTCCGCCGAAGCCGGCTCCGGTACCGGCGATTCCACCGAGTCCGGTGAATCCGCGGCCACCGACGCGTCCACGGAGACGACGGAGGACGCCGGCTCCGCGAAGCCGGCCGGGAGCGCGGAGGCGGCGAAATCCGTCGCGGACAACGACAGCGCGAAGCTCACCAAGGACGCGACGGACGCGACGGACGCGACGGACGCCGATCCCGCCGACCCGGAGACCGGAGCGCAGGACACCGCGGTCAGCGAATCCGCTGCCGCGGAAACGGATGCGGTGGCACAGCCGGATACGGATACGGATACCGATACCGCGGTCGCGGTATCCCCGGAGGCCGCGACCGCGGCACCGGATGAGACCGTGCTCGACAAGAACGGCAAAACCGCCGAATCTGCCGCCCCGCGAGCCGAATAGGGCGTCGCCCGGCGGACGGTGTGGTCCATCTGACACCATTTCGGGCAGGGGAGCGAGAAATCGGTTGTCCTCCACTACCGGGGGCGCCACGAAGGAGGAACAGTGACCGATCCGTACCAGCAGGGCGGACCTCAATACGGCCCGCCGGGGACCGGCCCGGATCTGAGCAAAGCGCCGGGAGCGCCGGGGTATCCGTCGCAGCCGCAGGCTCAGCCCTACCCGTCGCAGCCGCAGCCCTATCCGGGGCAGCCGCAGCCGTATCCCGGGCAGCCGGATCCGCAGTACGGCGCCGCCCCGGGCTACGGCCAGCCGGCGCCCGGCTACGGTGCGCCCATGGGGTACGACCCGGAGGCGCCGTACGGCCGCGATATGTACGGGGTGCCACTGTCGGACAAGCAGAAAATGGTGGCGGGGCTGCTGCAGATCTTCATCGGCGGATTCGGTGTCGGCCGGTTCTATCTCGGTGACACCGGGATCGCCATCGGCCAGATCTGCGCCACCATTTTCACCTGCGGTATCGCGGGACCGATCTGGGGTCTCATCGACGGCATCATGATTCTCACCGGAAAAGTCACCGATTCCTACGGTCGTCCGCTCCGGGACTGAGCGCACGAACACGCAGCGTATGCGGGCCCGCTGTCGGCGGGCCCGCATATCGCGTTTCCGGGACCGGAACCCGGCTCCGGATAGGTCTTCTCGCCGGGGGAGTTCGCCGCAAGCCCGGCCGATCCGCGGGCGTGTGGCGCCGGCGGTCGCGCGCCCGCCGCGCACACGGAATTTCGCCCTGGGTAACAGGACTGTCAAACCTGCGGTTCATCCTGAGACGGGCGGTGTTGGGCCGCTGTTCACCCAGAATTCCCTTCCGGCGGCCGCCCGCGGGCCGGGCGGGACGGAGTATCCCGGCAGGATTAGGCTCGACACGTGATGCGACGGACGAAGATTGTGTGCACCCTCGGCCCGGCCACTGCCACCGAGGAACGTATTCGAGAGCTCGTCGACAGTGGTATGGATGTCGCCCGGCTGAATTTCAGCCACGGCGAGCATTCCGACCACGCCGAGAACTACAAGAAGGTGCGGCAGGCCTGCGAAGATCTCGGCCGCGCCGTCGGCATCCTGGCCGATCTGCAAGGCCCCAAGATCCGGCTGGGTCGTTTCGCCGAGGAGCGGACCGTCTGGGCGACCGGTGAGACCGTCCGCATCACCGTGGACGATGTCGTCGGCAACCACGACCGCGTCTCCACCACCTACAAACAGCTCGCCGCCGACGCCAAATCCGGTGACCGGCTACTCGTCGACGACGGCAAGGTCGGGCTGGAAGTGATCCGCGTCGAGGGCAACGACGTGGTGTGCGAGGTGACCGAGGGCGGCCCGGTCAGCAACAACAAGGGTGTGTCGCTGCCGGGGATGGATGTCTCGGTGCCCGCCCTCTCCGAAAAGGACATCGAGGATCTGGAATTCGCCCTGAGCCTGGGTGTGGATTTCATCGCCCTCTCGTTCGTCCGCTCGCCGTCGGATATCGAGCTCGTCCACGAGGTGATGGACCGGGTCGGCCGCCGGGTGCCGGTGATCGGCAAACTGGAGAAGCCGGAGGCGATCGACAACCTCGAGGCCGTGGTGCTGGCATTCGACGCGGTCATGGTGGCCCGCGGCGACCTGGGCGTGGAACTGCCGCTGGAACAGGTCCCGATCGTGCAGAAACGGGCCATCCAGATGGCGCGGGAGAATGCCAAGCCGGTGATCGTGGCGACCCAGATGCTCGAATCCATGATCGAGAACTCCCGGCCCACCCGGGCCGAGGCCTCCGACGTCGCCAACGCGGTCCTCGACGGCGCGGACGCGGTGATGCTGTCCGGGGAGACCTCGGTCGGCAAATATCCGATCGAAACGGTGCGCACCATGGCCCGGATCGTGCACGCGGTCGAGACCGAATCGACCAGTGTGCCGCCCCTGACCCACACACCGCGGACCAAGCGCGGTGTCATCTCCTACGCCGCCCGCGATATCGGTGAACGACTCAATGCGAAGGCCCTCGTCGCGTTCACCCAGTCCGGCGATACGGTGCGGCGGCTGGCTCGTCTGCACACGCCGCTACCGCTGCTGGCGTTCACCCCCCTGACGGAGGTGCGCAGCCAGCTGGCGCTCACCTGGGGCACCGAAACCTTCATCGTGCCCACGGTGGACAGCACCGACGCGATGATCAAACAGGTCGATCAGGCCCTGCTCAGCATGAACCGCTACCGCAAAGGTGATCTCGTGGTCATCGTGGCCGGCTCGCCACCGGGTACCGTCGGGTCCACGAATCTCATCCACGTGCACCGTATCGGCGAGGAGGATCACTGAATGCTGTGGATATCGGGCATGGACGAGGGCCCTGCGTGGTTACGCTCCGCTACCGCCTCCGGGCCTGACTCGCTCATGCTGTGTCCATCGGGCATGAGCGAGGGCCCTGCGTGGTTACGCTGCGCTACCGCCTCCGGGCCTGACTCGCTCATGCCGGAAAACCGCGGAGTCGTTCGGTGAGTGCGCCGTTGCACGATCCGGCGACCGGCCGCCACTCCGATCTGGACACCCTGCTGGAACTGCTCGACCTCGAGGAGGTGTCCGAGGATGTTTTCCGTGGGCACCATCCGGAGAAAGTGGCCAGCCGGACCTTCGGTGGGCAGCTGGTCGCCCAGGCGGTGATCGCCGCGGGCCGCACGGCCGGGCACCGCCCGATTCATGTGCTCAACGCCCACTTCGTGCGGGGCGGCGATGTCAAGAAGCCGATCGACTTCCACGTCGAACGCCATCGCGACGGCCGGGCCTTCGCCAACCGCACCGTGACCGCGACCCAGGACGGCCAGGAACTGTTCGTCATGCTGGCCTCCTTCCAGGAGTGGGGCAAAGGCCTCGAACACGCGCACGAACGCCCCGAGGTGCCGGACCCGGAGACTCTGCCCCGGGTCCAGGAGAGCTTCGCCGGGTTCGAGGACAAGCTGGAGATGTTCGTCAACGCTCCGCACCCGATCGATATGCGCTACACCAACGATCCGGCCTGGATCCTCAAGGGCACGGGCGAGAAACTCAACCACAACCGCGTGTGGATGCGGGCCGACGGCACCCTGCCCGACGATCCGCTGCTCCACGTGGCGGCGCTGAGCTACTCCTCCGACACCACGGTGCTGGATTCGATCATCACCACGCACGGGTTGTCCTGGGGCCTGGACCGGATCGTCGCCGCCACGGTGAACCATTCCATCTGGTTCCACCGGCCGTTCCGGTTCGACGAATGGGCCCTGTACGCCACCGAGTCCCCCGTGGCCGCGGGCTCACGGGGGCTGGCGACCGGGCGTTTCTACTCCCGGTCGGGCGATCTGCTGGCCACCACGGTGCAGGAAGGCGTCATCCGGCATTTCCCGCCGCGGCGCTGAGGCGATCCCTCCGCCTTCGCTGCGGCCTCCGCTGACCGCATGCGTTGCTCTGGGCGAGCTTTGTGACCGTCGGCGAAGGTTCAGAGCCGCTCGGGCAGGAGCGGCTCGATATCGGCGTCCGTGCGCTGTTCGGCGCTGAGGGTGAACGGCGCCCCGGGCCCGACGGCGTCCAGGCCGCGCAGCAGCCGGTGCTCCAGCGCGCCGATATAGCCGTCGGTCAGCTCCGCCGGATCGCCGGCGAGGCTCAGCGCGATTTCGAAAGTCGCGTGGCCGTACGGTTCCGCGCCGGGATTCCCGGCGCGCCAGCGACTGTCGAATTCCCGGTGCCGGGAATCGTCCTCGGCGACCGGTAGCGTGCAACGCCACGCGCAGACGTCACCGTCGTCGAGATGTTCGGCGAGTTCCGTGCGCACGGAATCGACGAGTTGTTCCAGGGTTTCCGGTGTCACATAAACATGAAGCGAAACATCCGAAATGCGTTTCGGCATGCCTGATTCCTGTCGTGTGTCGAACCTGCAACGGGATTGGATTCTCGGATCGGTGTTCCGGACCGCGAGTGTAGTGCTCGCGGCCGGGAAAGTCAGGTCCCGCCCCGGTATCCGGTGCCATCGGGGCGCGGCGCGGCGTTCACGACTTCGTCGATGGCCGCTGCGCCGGGCGCGCGTTCACGCGTACCAGCCGGTGTGCTGGGCGGCGACGAGCGGAGAGAGCCGCTTCGGCGACGACGCCGGCTGCACCACCAGCGGCGGCCGCCCCCAGTTGTGGTGAGCGGCCGGCAGCGCCGCCGGCGCCAATGCCACCAGCAGCGGCACCAGCGCGTCGGCGATCTTGTCCCCGACCTCGCAGTACGCCTTCGCGGAAAGACCGATCGGATCGGCGATGTTCTCCCGTCCGACCAGCGACAGGTTGTCCCGGCTGCGATGCAGCTCGGCCACGGTGCGCGCCCCGGTGACCCGGGCGATCCGATGGGCCTCCAGCAAGGTGAAGGTCCGGGATCCTGCGGCGGCCGATTCGGCGATCTCGTCCCGGATGTTCTCAGTCATGGTGAGGACCAGATCCGCGCGATCGATATGCTCGGGTTTCAGCTTGCGGGCCCGGAAGTTGCCCGGGTCCCCGCCCAGCCCGGTGATGGCCTCGGCAGCCCGTGGTTCCACCGGGAAACCGACCAGCGCCCGGGTCCCCGCGCTTTCCGCGGTGATCCCGGCCAGCCGGTATTCGACCGCGATGGAGTGGGTGAGTCGTTCGGCGATCACCGAACGGCACACATTGCCATTGCAGACGAACAGGATGTGCATGCCGCTACGGTAATTCGCCCCTCCGCAGCTCAGAACCGCTGTTCGTCCAATATCACACCGCCGAGCCGGTGAATTCATCTCCTATTGGCATGCCGTTTTTCCGGCGGGCCGCCACGCGCGGGTTCCGGCGTCCGAGGCGTCGGTAACCGGTGCTGATGACGCTACCGGCTCCGCGACGGACCACCCGGGTCCGACGGTGTAACGTGCCTGCCTCCGAACGGCAGGGTTTGTCGTGTGCCGGACGGTGTTGCCGGAGCCGGCCTTCCTGGTGACGGAAAGCCCGGACTCCGCGGTGCGCCGTCAGGCTTCGGTCAACGGGAAGTGGCAGGCGGCGTACTGCCCCGGCCGGACCGCCCGGACCTGAGGCTCCTCGTCCGTACATCGTTGCTGGGCACGCGGGCAGCGTGTCCGGAACCGGCAGCCCTGTGGCGGTGCGAGCGGTGAGGGAAGATCGCCGGCCAGCGCGGGGCCCGCGAAACCCTCGTCCGGATCGGCGAGCGGAACCGAATCGAGCAACGCTCTGGTGTAGGGGTGTGCCGGGTGGTCGTACACCTCGACGGCATCACCGAACTCGCACACTTTGCCCAGGTACATGACCATGACGTTGTCGCTGATCGTTCGGATGACACCGAGATCATGACTGATGAACACCACGGTCAGGTCGTATTCGGCCTTGAGCTCGGAAATGAGATTGAGGATCTGCGCCTGCACGGAAACATCCAGCGCGGACACCGGTTCGTCGCAGATCAGCAGCCGGGGCTCGAGTGCCAGCGCACGTGCGATCGCGATGCGCTGGGCCTGCCCCCCGGACAACTGTCGCGGCAGCGCGCCGGCGAGCCGCTCGTCTATCCCTACCTTGGCCAGCACCTCCTTGGACGTCGACTCGCGTTCGTCCGCGGGCTTTCCGGCCACGGCCAAGCCCTCGACCACGATGTCGCGCACCGCCCTGCGCGGGTTCAGCGAGGCCACCGGATCCTGGAAGATCATCTGCATTTCCCGCCGCAGCGCCCGCATGCGGCGACCGTCGGCCTCGTCGATCTGCTCGCCGGCGAAGGCGATCCGGCCGGAGGTGAGCGTGTCCAGGCGGAGTACGGCCCGGCCGGTCGTGGACTTTCCACACCCGGATTCCCCGACGATTCCGAGGGTCTCGCCGGGCAGGACGTCGAAACTGACCGACGACACCGCCTGAACGGTCCCGCCGTCGGTGTTGTACTCGACCACCAGATCGCGCACGCTGAGCAGTGCCGGCTCGTCGCGCAGATGCGCGGTTCCGCTACCCGCCATGGATATCACCACCTGATTCGGAAAGGGCTGCTACGGGTTCGAGAGCCGGATGCGCACACGCCACCAGGTGGTCCGCGGCGATCTCGGTGAGCGCCGGACCGGGAGCCTCGCGGCACCCGTCGGTGACGTGATCGCACCGGGGCGCGAACCGGCATCCCGGCGGTGGTGCTGCCGGATCCGGCAGGCTGCCCTCGATCAGCCGCAGTGGCGCGTACCGCTGGTGGTCGATCGTCGGGGTGGCGCCCATCAGAGCCCGGGTGTATCGATGCCGAGGGGCGGTGAAGACCTGGCGGGTCGCCCCGCATTCGGCCAACCGCCCGGCATACATGACCGAGACCCGGTCGGTGCGACCGGCGACCACCGAGAGGTCGTGGCTGATCAGCATCAGCGACATCCCCCGGTCCCGCTGCACGCGGCGCAGCAGGTCGAGGATCTGCCGCTGGATCGTCACGTCCAGTGCGGTGGTCGGTTCGTCGGCGATCAGCAGATCGGGTTCGCAGGCCAGCGCGATCGCGATCATCACTCGCTGCCGCATACCGCCGGACATCTCGTGCGGGTAGTTGCGTAACCGCCGCTCCGGATCGGGCACCCCGACCTCCCGGAGCAGCTCGAGCGCGCGAGTGTTCGCTTCGGAACGGCCGATTCCGAGATGTTTACGCATTCCCTCGGTGAGCTGGCGGTCGACGCGCACCACCGGATTGAGCGACCGTCCGGGGTCCTGGAAGACCATGGCGATCTGCTTGCCCCAGATCTCGAGCTTCTCCTTCTTCGAGAGCGCGAGAATGTTCCGGCCCTGGAAGATCACCTCGCCGGAGCATCCGGCGCGGGGCGGGAACAATCCCATGATCGCCCGGGCCATCACCGACTTCCCGGATCCCGACTCGCCCACCACGCCCAGCGCCTGCGCGCGATCCACATCGAAGGACACATCGTCCACGGCCCGCACGACACCGCGTTCGGTATTGATATAGGTATGCAGGTTGCGCACCTGCAGATTCGGTTGAGCACTCATGGTCTCAGCTCTCCTAGGGTCGCGCTCGCTACTCGACGATCCACAGCTCCTCGGGCCGCACCGAACCGGCGCCGTACATGGTGAGGCCGCCGACGTTCTTCCCGGTGGCGGCGCCCGCGACAGTCCGGGTGTAGAAGATGGCGGGCACCAGTTCGATCAGCCGCTCCTGAACCGTCCGGTAGGCCGCCCCGCGCTGCTGCACATCCGTCGATATCCGGCCGGTGTCGAGCGCCTTGTTCAGGGCCGCATCGTCGACGCCGGCGGTATTCCGGCTCGAGTCACCGTGGAAGGCCGTCCACAGCCGCGGCTCGGGATCATCGAAGAACGCCCCGCCGGTCATCATGTCGAAGTCGTGTGTATAGCGCAGCTTGATCAGGTCGACGATATCGATGACCTTCACCTCGACCTCGACATTGTCGAACGCGCTGAGCTGAGCCTGCACACTCTCCGCCAGCAGCCGGTTCTCCGTCTGTGCGGTGGTGGTGTACAGGAACTTCACGGGCTTGCCCTCGGCCGCCAGCTCGTCGAACAACCGTTGCGCGGTCGCCGGATCGTGCGTGTCCAACGGCAGATCCTGCGCATAGTACGGAGAGGATTCACGGAACAAGGTGGTCGGGAGTTCCCCGCTGCCGTTGTAGATGGTCTGATTGAGCGCGTTCACATCGACCGCGGCCGCCACGGCCCGACGGGCGCGGATATCGTCGAACGGCGCCCGCCGCATGTTCATCGACAGGTGTTGTCCGCCGTGCAGCGGCGATACCGCGGTGGGGAAACCTTGGTTCTTCAGTTTTTCGATGCTTCCCCAGTTGGAGCTGATGATCACGTCCGAACCACCGCTGACCAGCGTGTTGAAGCCCTGAACAGAATCGCCGGAGGTGCGCAGCTCGATCCGGTCGAGGTACGGCTTGGGCGCATCCCAGTAGCCGGGGTTCTTCACCAGCTCGATCACATCCTGCCGGGCCCACCGCTGGAGGGTGAACGGGCCCGCACCCACCGGGTTGTTGTCGAAGGCCGCGCGCCCGGCCTGCAGCGCCTTCGGTGAGGCGATCCAGTTCATCGAACTTTCGACGAGGGTGTAGGCGAAATGCGGTACGGGGTGATGCATTGTTACCCGCAGCGTGGTCGGATTCACGACCTCGGACGACGCGATCACCGTCGCATCCTCGCGATAGGTCGATCCGTTGGCCGGGTCGGGAAAGCGGTCCCAGTTGAACTTCACGGCCGCCGCGTCCAGCGGAGTACCGTCGGTGAACCGCAGATCGGGCCGCAACGTCAACTCGAACGTGGTACCTCCGTCGTGCGTGGCGAAGCCCGTCGCCATGGTGTATTCGATCTTTCCGGTGTCCGGATTGTTGACCATCAGCGTCCCGTACAGGGCATTGCCGAGGAGGGCGTTGATCACCCACTGATTCCCCAGGGCCACCGGGTCGAGGGTGCGCGGTTCACTGATCTGGGTGATCTGTGCCGTACCGCCGGGCACCGGGTCGCCACCGGGGCCGGTTCCGGTTCCTGTTCCCGCCCCGACTCCGCCACAGGCGGCCAGGACGAGAGCGGTACAGCAGACAACGATCGAACGAAAGAGCGATGCTCGGAACATCATTGTTCCTCTCAGAAGAGAATCGAGGAGTGAATCGGTCACGGTTCCGTGTCCGGATGGTTTGCGGCAGCTAGTTCTCGACCCAGAGTTCCTCCGGTAGCAGCGACCCGTAGCCGTACTGCACGACACCACCGACATTCCTGCGGGTGACGACGCTCGGTTCGTTCCTGATCTGGAAGATCACCGGGACAAGAGCATTCAGTCGTTCCTGCACCCGGCGATACGCGTCGGTGCGCTGTTCGACCGTGGTTCCGGCCCGGCCGTCCTGCAGTGCCCGGTTCAACGCGGCATCGTCTATCCCGGACATGTTGCGCCGGGAATTGCGGTGGAATACCGACCACAATGCCGGTTCCGGATCGGTGAAGTTCGCCGCGGCTGTCGTCATATCGAAGTTGTTCGTCCGGCGCAGCTCGACCACTCCGGTGATATCCGTGACCACGACCGCGACCTCGACATTGGCGAACGCGCTGAGTTGCGCCTGCACGTTCTCCGCCAGCGCCCGGATCTCCGCGGTGGGACCGCTGGTGAAGGTGAACGAGACCGGCTTACCCTCGGCCGCCAACTCATCGAAAAGTCGTTGCGCGGTCGCTCGATCCGGCTGGGGGAGCGGTAATTCCGTGTGGAACGGCGACGACTCGCCGAACAGCGTCTTCGGGACCTGGCCGGCACCGCTGTAGATGCCGGTGTCGATGGCCTCGAGATCGATCGCCGCGGCGACCGCGCGCCGGGCACGCACATCGTCGAAGGGCGGCCGGCGCGTGTTCATGGTCAGGGTCTGCCCGCCGTGCAACGGCACCGTATCGGTCGGGAAACCCGCCTCGCGGGCCTCGGTGAGGCTCGCCGGGTTCGTCTCGATCACCAGATCGGCACCGTCACTGATCAAGGTATTGATCCGCTGCGTGGTATCGGCGTTGGTGCGCAGGGTGATCGCGTCGAGAAAGGGTTTGGGCGCATCCCAGTATCCGGGGTTCTTCACGAGCTCGATGGCATCTCCACGTGCCCAGTGCGACAGCGTGAAAGGGCCGGCCCCGACCGGGTGGCTGTCGAACTGTTGTCTGCCGGCCGCCAGCGCGGCGGGAGAGGCGATCCAATTCAGCGAGGTGCCGTATATCGCCTCCGCGAAGTTCGGAACCGGCTCGGTCATCCTGACGGCGAGCCGGGTGGCGTCGACCACCTCCGTCGAGGCCACCATCGATGCTTCCTGCAGAGAGGCCGATCCGCCGGCCGGGTCCTTGATCCGGTCCCAGTTGAATTTCACGGCCGCCGCGTCCAGCGGAGTACCGTCGGTGAACCGCAGATCGGGCCGCAACGTCAACTCGAACGTGGCACCCCCGTCGTCGGTAGCGAAGCTCTCCGCCATGGTGTAGGTGAGTTCGCCGGTCTCCGGATCGTTGATCATCAACGTCCCGAACAGGGCATTGCCGAGTAGTGAATTGAGCACCCACTGGTTGCTCAGCGTCACCGGGTCGAGGCTGCGCGGCTCGGTGATCTGCACGATGCGGGCGGTACCGCCGGGCACCGGGACGGTGCCCGCCGATTTTTCATTGCTAACACCACCGCACGCTGTCAGGAGCGATGCGAGGCACAGCAGGGCTGCGACGAGCAGACAACAGCGTCGGATCATCATTCGGTACCTCAGAGCTGAAACGGGGAGGGCACTTCGGAGTGGGCCGGGTCAGTCGCGCATCGTGCGATCGAACCGGCCACGCAGGTGGTCGCCGGCCTGGTTCAACGCGAACACGGTGCAGAAGATGACCGCGGCGGGCACGAAAACCATGTGTGGAGCAGTGGCGAGACTGTCCTTGCCGTCGGAGATCATTCCGCCCCAGCTCGGTGTCGGCGGCGGGATGCCCAGCCCGAGAAAGCTCAGCGATCCTTCCGCGACGATGAGCGCGGCCATGACGACCGGGAGATAGGCCAGCAAGGGTGGCAGCACATTGGGCAGGATCTCCTTGCCCAGGATCCGGCCGTGCCCGGCACCCATGTTCCGCGCCGCGAGGACGAACTCACGGGACGTCCAGGTCAGCGTGTTCGCCCGGGCGAGCCTGATGAACGACGGGATGATCACCAGCGACAGGCCGGCCACCAGCGTGCGCAGTCCCGGGGCGAAGACCGCGGTCAGCGCCATCAGCAGGATCAGCGGCGGGAACGCCAGCATCGTATCGCTGAGCAGCCGGATCCCGGAGTCCGTCCGCTTCTGGAAATAGCCGCCCAGCATCCCGATACTCGACCCGAGCGCCGATCCGAGAAGGGCCGCGACCGTGCCGATCAGCAACGACACCTGGGCGCCGTAGACGCACCGGGACACCATCGATCGCCCCAGGTTGTCGGTGCCGGCCAGCAGGTCGAGTGACCCGAGTTGCGGCGGTTGCCGGGGTGGGCCGATGGGGATCGAATACGACGCCAGGGGGAGTAGATCCGCAAAGATCGCCGCCGCGATCATCACGATCAACCAGGCGTAGGACAGGTACACCAGTATCGAGCGAGCTTTCCGCACCCGGGGAACATCCGGCTTCTTCGGTGCCTCGATCGGCTGCTCGAGCTCGATCTGTACTTGGGCTCGGGTCATACCGTGGCCACCTTCCGGACCCGCGGGTCGATCAGCTCATAGCTCGAGTCGACCAGGATGTTGATGACGACGTAGACGACCGCCATGAATGCCACGATTCCCTGCACCATGATGAGGTCCCGGGAAACGATCGAGGAGGCGAGCAACTGGCCCAGTCCGGGCAGCGAGAACAGGGTTTCGACGATCACCGTGCCGCCGATCAAGCGCCCGAGATTGATACCGGCCAGCGTGATCAACGAGAACGACGACGGCCGGAGCGCGTGCCGGAACATCACGTACCACTCGTTCATACCCTTGGCCCGGGCTGCCCCGATGAAATCCTCACGCAGGGTGGTCATCAGGTCCGTCCGCAACAGCCGGTGGAACGCGGCGATCTCCATCAACGCCATGGCCATGGCCGGCAGCAGGGCGGACTGCAGGTTCGCCCCGATCCCGTCTTCGATGCGGCTCCATCCCGTCACCGGGAACCAGCCGAGGCTGACGGCGAAGAAGTAGATGAGGACCGGACCGGCGACGAACGCAGGGACAGAAAGGAGGACGGAGGAGAGCGCGGCGGTCCCTCGGTCGACCGGACCTCCCGGCCGCATCACCGACACCACGGCGAGGAAGACCGCGCAGACCAACGCGATGATCAGTGACATGGCGGCCAGTTGGAACGTCACCGGTAACCGCTCCGCGATCGCCGTCGTCACCGATTGCCCGGTGAGCGGCGAGGTGCCCAGATCACCCTGGGCCGCGTTCCCGACCCAGTGCAGGTATTGCACCCACACCGGCTGGTCGAGGCCGAGTTTGCTGTTCAGCGCGGCAACAGCTTCCGGCGTAGCGGCGTCGCCGAGAATGACCTGAGCCACCGAGCCCGGTGCGAAACTCAAGAGCACCACGACCGCCAGGGTGACCAGGAGGACTACCAGTAGGCCTCTGCCCAAACGCCTCACGATGGAGAGCACCATCCACCTCCGCCTTTCACGAGCGCGCGACCGTTCGCCCGGTCACCTGCGAGGTGCCGGTTGCTTCTCGGTCTGATGCGGGCCGACGCGGCTTGTGAGAATTGGATTCTTCTCACAAAAGTATACGTTCGCGTCCGAGGTAGAATCATATTCTACCTCGGGGGAGTTGTACCGAAAAACGGTAAAAGAACTTCAAAGTCGCTGGTAGCGACCGCTTGTGGGCCATGCCGCCGGGGCTGCCGAGAGCCTTCTCGGCCACCGGCGGCGCGGGTGGTGCCGGCGGCCCATCGGCCCACCTGGCTCACTTCCTGCCTCGGACGGTCATCGGTGTATACCACCGGTGGGAAGGGGAGATGCTTGGGAACGAGCCGTCGTCCCGAAGGAGGAGTTGTCATCACCGAAGCCTGTACCGACGAGTTCACCACCGATTTCGGCGGCGAACGACATGCTGTGCCCCGGACTGTGCACCGTATGCCGGGTGCGTTTCCCTCGGTTGTCCTGGCGGCCGGCCGGCCGTTGACGCTGCGCGGTGCCGGGCACAGTTGCAACGGGCAAACGGTCACGGCAGATGATCTACTCGTCACCCACACCCCGGATTCCGGTGTTTCGCAGGTTCGGGACCTCGGGACCGGCCTGGTCGAGGTACCGGCCGGTATGAGCTGGTACGACCTCGAGCACTACCTCAATCGCCACGGCAGAGCCGCCCCGGTGCTCACCGATCATCTGCACGTCACGGTGGGTGGCACGCTGTCGGCCGGGGGATTCGGGATCAGGTCGGTACGCAACGGCATGCAAGTCGATCACGTCGAGCGAATCCAGGTGACCGATGGCACGGGTGCCAGCCGCTGGTGTTCACCTACCGAACATCCCGAGCTTTTCCGATTCGCGCTAGGTGGACTCGGCGCCGCGGGATTGATCGAACGGGCGGTCTTGCGCACGGACCCGTATCGCGAGTATGCCCATGTGCACCACCTCCGGCACGACACCTTGTCCGACCTGGTCGAGCACACGGAACGGATCGCGCAGCGCGACGAGGTGGACCTCTACTGTGGATCGTTGCGCCGGGGCGTCATACGTTCCAGCACCGGCTGGAATCGTGTGCCACGACGATGCAACGGGGCGGACTGCCGCACGGTTCGCACCGGACCTGCCGCCCGAAGCCCGCACACCAGGATCGTCGCTCCGGCCGCCGACAGGGTACGAATGTGGACCGACTACGTGGTGCCACCCGGTGCCCTGGCCCCGATGGTGGAGGCGCTGCGGACCCGCTGCCCGCTCGACCGGTTCCCGCTGATGCTGTACTTCCTGGTCGTACGCCGGGCCGAATCGGCAAGCCGCTTCGCCTTCGCACCGGCCGGCGCGCTTCCGGTGGCGATCGGTTTCGGTATATACACGACGATTCCCGACGACCCCGCCACGATCTCGACTGTCCGCCGGCTCTTCGGCGAGCTACTGGAGCGATGCTCCCGGCTCGGCGGACGCCCTTACCTGTACGGAGTACACGATCTCGATCCGGCGTCGGCCCAGCGGCTGTACGGGTCCGATATGCCAGGACTGGCGCGGCTACGCGCCGCTCACCGGCTGGAGCATGTCAACGCGCACCTACCGATAGTGCAGGCCACCGCAGCATGATCGGTCACACACAGCGCCCGCTGCTGTTTCTCGATGTCGACGGGCCACTTCTTCCGTTCGGTGAAGATCCCGAACGCGGCTGCCGGAATGTCGCGTCGGACTCGCGCTTCTCCCGGCTCAGCCTCGGGGCCGGCCGCCGGCTGGCGGAGCTGCCGTGTCAGCTGGTCTGGGCGACGACATGGGAAGACGACGCCAACTCCGAAATCGCTCCTCGGCTCGGGCTGCCACAACTGCCGGTCGTGCGCTGGCCGGAGCCCTCCGCTGAGCACGAGCGCGAGGATCGCTGGTTCGGGCTGTGCTGGAAGACCCGGACCCTGGTGGACCGGGCTGCCGGCCGCCCGTTCGCCTGGGTCGACGACGAGATCACCGACGCCGACCACACCTGGGTCTCCGCCCACCACCCCGGCCCTGCGTTCCTGCGGCACGTCGAGTCGTACCGGGGGCTCGGCGACGACGACTTCACAGCCCTCGATCGCTGGTTGCGGACAACCTGAGCCGCACAGTATCCACAGGAAACGACTAGTACTCCCTGATGGATGGGAATGGATGCCGGGGCGTGAGCTGCTGCGGACTGCGTGAGGCTGTAGGAGATGGGCCGGTTTCGGGAATACCCCCCGACCTTGGTGCCGAGTGTGGGACTCGAACCCACACGTCCTTTCGGACAACGGTTTTTGAGACCGTCGCGTCTGCCAGTTCCGCCAACTCGGCGCACCGGAGGGAAATGATAGCCCGCCATCGGCGGATTACCGAATGCGGGTCCGTGGGGGCGGGTGGAGGGGCGATATGCAGGGTATATGCGATGCCGTTCCAGGTGAACGGTAGTCTCTACAGCACCCGATCGCGTGGCGGCGGATCGACGGCCGAGGATCGGCTGGGTCCGGAGTCCGCGGTGCAGGGGATGAGGCATCGGAACCAGAGGGGTCGTTGATGGGCACTAGTGCGGACGCCGGGACGAAGCGCGTGGTCGTCGCCGAGGACGAGGCGTTGATCCGGATGGATCTGGTGGAGATGCTGACCGAAGAGGGCTACCGCGTCGTCGGTGAGGCCGGGGACGGGCAGCAGGCTGTCGATCTGGCGGTGGAGCACCGTCCCGATCTGGTGATCATGGATGTGAAGATGCCGCGGCGCGACGGGATCGATGCGGCTGCCGAGATCGCCTCGAAACGTGTTGCGCCGGTGGTGATCTTGACCGCATTCAGTCAGCGCGATCTGGTGGAGCGGGCCCGTGATGCCGGAGCCATGGCTTATCTCGTGAAGCCCTTCACCAAGTCCGATCTGGTGCCGGCGATCGAGTTGGCGGCCAGCCGGTTCCATGAGATCACCGCGCTGGAGAGCGAGGTGGCGAGCCTGGCCGAGCGGCTGGAGACCCGCAAGCTCGTCGAGCGGGCCAAAGGTGTGTTGATGCAGACCCAGGGGCTGAGCGAGCCGCAGGCCTTCAAATGGATCCAGCGCACGGCGATGGATCGGCGGACGACGATGAAGGCGGTGGCCGAGGTCGTGCTGGAGAACCTCGCACCGCAGTGAACCCGCGGTGAGCGGATGTAATCGTTTCGTCACCGGTTTGTGTTCGCGCAGGCCACACCCGGCGGGGAAGAGTTTACGGCCAGGTCATCTGCATGCGCCGAATGTCATGCGGGATCAACACACCGCGGTTATGTTTCTCCGTAGCCGACGTGATCGGCTTCCCCGGGCTCCCCGGGGTGGGATGAGGAACATAGGGGTTTGATCGTGCTTGGTTCGACATGGCTGTCCGGGCCCTCGCGGTACAGCCGTACCGCGCGTGGCCTGGTCGGTATCGGCGCCGTCGCGGCGCTCGTGCTCACCGGATGTAGCGATAAATCGACGGGTGCATCCGATTCCCCGGGCGCTGCCGGGGAATTGTCCATCCAGCCGGTGATGCAGATCGATGCGGCGGGCAACGAAGTGCCGGCTACCGACGCATCGGCTGCCGCGGATCCCGCCGGCGACGGTTCGGCGACCTGCGCGCCGGGTACCACCATCGCCATGGCGGGCGCGCTCACCGGCCCGGACGCCGCGCTCGGTATCAACATCGTCAACGGTGTGAACCTGGCCCTCGACCAGCACAACAAGGCCAATCCGGGTTGCAAGATCGAACTGAAGAAGTTCGATACCGAGGGCGATCCGCAGAAGGCCAGCCAGGTGATCCCGCAGATCGTCAACGATCCGTCGGTGATCGGCCTGGTGGGCCCCGCGTTCTCCGGGGAGACCAAGGCCACCGGCCAGATCCTCAGCGATGCCGGCCTGGTGGCGGTCTCCGCCTCGGCGACCAACGCCTCGCTCACCAAGAGCGGCTGGACGACCTTCTTCCGCGGTCTGGCCAACGATGATGTGCAGGGGCCGTCGGTCGCCAAGTACCTCACCGACAATGCCGGGTACAAGAAGGTGTGCGTGGTGCAGGACAACACCGACTACGGTGTCGGCCTGGCCGCGAGTATCACCCAGGGTCTCGGCGCGGCCGCCGATCCGGCCTGCGCGGCCTCGATCAAGAAGGGCGACAAGGACTTCTCGGCGACCGTCACCAAGATCGCCGCGGTGAAGCCGGACGCGATCTTCTACTCCGGCTACTACGCCGAGGCGGCTCCGCTGGCCCAGCAGCTGAAATCCGGCGGGGTGGACGCGGTGTTCGTCTCCGCCGACGGTACCAACGATCCGCAGTTCGTCTCCCAGGCCGGCGGTTCGGCCCAGGGGGCCGCACTGTCCTGCCCGTGCGGTCCGGCGCCGGAGGATTTCGCCGACCGGTACCAGCAGCTCAACGGGCAGGCGCCCGGTGTGTACTCGGTCGAGGGTTACGACCTCACCACCATCCTGGCCAAGGGGATCGACTCGGGTAAGGTCACCCGGCCCGATCTGCTGGAATTCGTCCGCAGCTACGACGGTCCCGGCCTGGCCCGCCAGTACAAATGGGATGCCACCGGAGAACTGGCCAACGCGCTGATCTGGATGTACGAGGTCAAGTAGCGGTCGCGCGGAGCGGCACGCAAGCCGGCGAAAGAACGGCGTGCGTGCCGCTCGCTCGCGCATGAGGGGACCGACTTGATGACGATGAGGGTTCGATGACAGCACTCTGGCCGGCCGGTGCGGTGCTACCGGCGACGGGTTCGATCGATATGGCCTATCTGGCCGATAGTTCGATCGATTTCAACTACGAAGGCGTGATCGATCAGTTCTGGCGGCTGACCGTGGACGGTTTGTCCTACGGCGCGATCTACGCCTTGGTCGCAGTGGGCTACACGCTGGTGTACGGCGTTCTGCGGCTGATCAACTTCGCCCACTCCGAGGTATTCATGGTCGGCATGTTCGGCCAATACGTGGGGCTGATGCTGCTGGGCTTCACGCCCAGTGGTGATATCTACAGCCAGGGCGTGATCCTGACGGTCACCTATCTGGCGCTGGCGATGGTTTTCGGGATGGCGGTCTCCGGTGCCACGGCGGTGGGGCTGGAACGGGTGGCCTATCGACCGCTACGGCGGCGCGGCGCCAAACCGCTGGTCTTCCTCATCACGGCCATCGGAATGTCGTTCGTACTCCAGGAATTCGTGCATTTCGTGCTGCCCAAGGTGTGGCCGGATCTGGGCGGTACCAATGCCCAGCAGCCGATCATCCTGGTGGAACCCACGGTGCAGTTCAGTTTCGGCGGCGCCGATGTCACCAATGTGACCCTGGTGATCGTGGTGTCGGCGGTGGTGCTGGCGCTGCTGGCCGAACTGCTGATCAACCGGACCAAGTTCGGGCGCGGTATCCGCGCGGTCGCCCAGGACCCCGATACCGCGACCCTCATGGGTGTCTCGCGCGAACGCGTGATCATGCTGACCTTCCTCATCGGCGGCCTGCTCGCGGGCGCGGCGGCCATGCTGTACGCGTTGAAGATCCCCAACGGCATCATCTATTCCGGCGGATTCGTGCTCGGTATCAAGGCCTTTGCCGCCGCGGTGCTCGGCGGGATCGGTAATCTGCGCGGCGCACTGCTGGGCGGACTGTTGCTCGGACTGGTGGAGAACTACGGGCAGATACTGCTGGGCACCGAATGGCGCGATGTGGTGGCGTTCGTGGTACTCGTCGCGGTGCTGTTCTTCCGGCCGACCGGCATTCTCGGCGAAAGTCTCGGGAAGGCCCGCGTATGACTGTCTCGACGAAGACTCCGGAGAAACGCCCGCCCGCCGCGTCTCCGCCGGCGCGGGGGCTGGGCGATACGTTGCGCGCCTGGTGGAACGGGCTGAGCCGGCCCGCGCAGTGGGCGGTCGGCGTTCCCGCGATCCTGCTGCTTGCGCTGTTGCCGCTGTTCCCGCCGCCGCTGCTGGACACTCCCGCTACCAGTTTCGGTGGCGTCATGGCGCAGTTCGCCATGTACGCGCTCATCGCGATCGGGTTGAACGTGGTGGTGGGCCAGGCCGGGCTGCTCGACCTCGGCTACGTCGGCTTCTACGCTGTCGGTGCCTATACGGTCGGCTTGCTGACCAGCCCGAACAGCCCGTGGAACCAGACCGACGGCGGCTGGCTGGACTCGGATTGGGCCTGGCTGGCCTGTGTGCCGCTGGCCATTATGGTCACCGCGGTCTCGGGTTTGATCCTGGGATCGCCGACGCTGCGGTTGCGCGGTGACTATCTGGCGATCGTCACCCTCGGCTTCGGTGAGATCGTGCGCCTGCTCGCCGATAACCTGGGCGATCTGACCAACGGCAGCCTGGGGTTGTCGGGTATCGCGTATCCACGAGTGGGTGAATCGGAGACGAGTCCGGGCGGGGTGTTCTCCGCCGGCAATGTCGGCTCCGACAGTTCGAACCTCCTGGAACGGGCCAACTCCGGCACCTGGTGGTACTGGGTGGGCATGCTGGCCGTGATCGCGGTCCTGCTGCTGGTCGGCAATCTGGAGCGCAGCCGGGTCGGCCGGGCGTGGGTGGCGATCCGGGAGGACGAGGACGCCGCCGAGATCATGGGCGTGCCGACGTTCACATTCAAACTGTGGGCGTTCATGATCGGCGCCGGGATCGGCGGACTGTCCGGCGCCCTGTTCGCCGGGCAGGTCCAGTTCATCAACCCGACCGGCTTCAACATCATCAACTCGATGCTGTTCCTGTGCGCGGTGGTGATCGGCGGCCAGGGCAACAAGCTCGGCGTGATCGTGGGCGCGTTCCTGGTGGTATATCTGCCCAACCGGCTGATGTCGGTGCAGCTGGTGACCGATGAGGCCACCGGCTATGTGCGGCTGGCGGTGATCGCCGTGGTTGTTGCCGCGCTGCTGGCCGGCTGGCGGTTGTGGGCGCGTAAGGCGGCCGCGACCTGGATCCGGTGGGCGTATCTGACCGTGACGGTGATCGCCGCGGTCTACGCCGTGCTGCTGCTGAGCAGCATTCTGCTGTTCTATCCCGGCGGCGCCCAGTCCCTGGGTGACCTGAAATATCTGTATTTCGGCATTGCGCTGGTGGTGATGATGATCCTGCGACCGCAAGGGTTGTTCCCGGTCCGGCAGAAACTACTGGCCTACGGGCGGCAGATCATCCGGGCGGTACGGCCGGCCGGGGCCGTGGAGGTGAACCGATGACCGGGCCGCACGCCGGTGGTGCGATGTTCAACAACGACGATATGAATGCCGAATTCGCCACCGAGAAGCTGCCCGTCATGGACCAGCCGGCCGGTCCGGTGGATGTCACCGCCATCGATCCGGCACTCGGTGATGCCACCGTGGTCGCCGAAACCGTTGCCCCGCACCGGGAGATCCGGACCGCGGTGGGCGAGTCACTGCTCCGCACCGAGGATCTCACCGTGAAATTCGGTGGGCTCACCGCCCTGGACGCGGTGAGTTTCGATATCCGGCGCGGCGAGATCCTGGGCCTCATCGGACCCAACGGCGCGGGCAAGACCACCTGTTTCAACGCCATCACCGGCGTCTACCGGCCGAGCGGGGGCACTGTCGTCTTCGACGGCCAACCGCTGACCAAGATCAAACGGAATACCATCACCCGGCTCGGCATCGCGCGCACTTTCCAGAATGTGCGGTTGTTCGGGGAAATGACCGCTCTGGAGAATGTGGTGGTGGGTACCGACGCCCGGCACCGGACCTCGATCCCGGGCGCGATACTGCGCACCCCGCGGCACCGCCGCGAGGAACGCGATGCCGTCGAACGCGGGATGGCGCTGCTGGAATTCGTCGGGATCGCGCCCCGCGCGGTGGAAAAGGCCCGCAATCTGTCCTATGGCGATCAGCGCCGGCTGGAGATCGCGCGCGCCCTGGCCACCGAACCGAAACTGCTGTGCCTGGACGAACCGGCCGCCGGGTTCAATCCCAGCGAGAAATCCGCGCTGATGGATCTGATCCGCAAGATTCGCGACGACGGGTTCACGGTGCTGCTGATCGAGCACGATATGCGACTGGTGATGGGCGTGACCGATCGCATCGTGGTGCTCGAGTTCGGGCGCAAGATCGCGGACGGTCTGCCCGCGGATATCCGCCAGGATCCGGCCGTGATCGCGGCGTACCTCGGTGTACCCGACGACGAACTGGAGGCACGGGATATGCCCGGTCCCGGTCCCGGCCCGCGTGGCTACCCGAACTACCCATCGGAAGGACAGCGATGACGGTGCCCGGGTTCGTCCACGGGGCGGACACTCTGCTCGAGGTCGACGATATCGTCGTCAATTACGGCAGAATCCAAGCGCTGCACGGTATTTCACTGCAGGTGACCGACGGTGAGCTGGTCACCCTGCTCGGCGCGAACGGTGCCGGTAAGACCACCACCATGCGCGCGCTGTCGGGTCTGCTGCCGCTGACCCGCGGGCGGATTCTGTTCGAAGGCCGCGATATCACTCGGATGAAGGCCCACGATCGGGTTGCCGCCGGGCTGATCCAGGCACCCGAGGGGCGGGGTGTGTTCCCCGGGATGACAGTGCAGGAGAACCTCGATATGGGCTGCTATGCGCGGCCCTACCGGCACAAACCGGAGTACAACACCGCGCTGGAGCAGGTGTTCGAGCTGTTCCCGCGGCTGCTCGAGCGGCGCCGGCAGGTCGGCGGCACCCTCTCGGGCGGCGAACAGCAGATGCTGGCGATCGGCCGGTCGCTCATGGCCCGGCCGCGGCTGCTGCTGCTCGACGAGCCGTCCATGGGGCTGGCGCCGATGGTGATCCAGCAGATCTTCCGGATCATCGCCCAGATCAACCGGACCGGTACCACGGTGCTGCTGGTGGAGCAGAACGCCCGGCAGGCGCTGGCGCGTAGTCATCGCGGCTACATCATGGAAACCGGGGAGATCGTCAAGACCGGCCGCGGGCCGGAGCTGCTGGACGATCCGGCGGTGCAGGCCGCGTACCTCGGTGTCGGCTGACCGGCCGGGAACTCCCTGGGGCCCGGGATGTCGGGGGCAGTCCCTAGACTCTCGGGGTGTGACCCCACCGACCACCGCGCAGCCGACCGCCCCCGCCCCCGCCGACGCCTCCGGTTCGCCGGAAACCCGGCCCACGCTGCTGCTACTGGACGGGCACTCGCTGGCCTATCGGGCCTTCTACGCGCTGCCGGCGGAGAACTTCCAGACGGTCACCGGCCAGACCACCAACGCGGTGTACGGGTTCACCGCCATGCTCATCAACCTGCTGCGCGATGAGAAACCCACGCATATCGCGGCGGCCTTCGATGTCTCCCGGCAGACCTTCCGGGTGGACGCGTTCCCCGAGTACAAGGCGAACCGGTCGAAGACCCCGGACGAATTCCGCGGGCAGGTCGAACTCACCAAAGAGGTACTGGGCGCGCTCGGTATCCCGGTGATGGCGATCGAGGGGTACGAGGCCGACGACCTCATCGCCACCATCACCACGCAGGCCGTACCGCAGGGATACCGGGTGCTGATCGTGACCGGTGATCGCGACGCCATTCAGCTGGTCAACGAGAACGTCACCGTCCTGTACCCGCGCAAGGGTGTCTCGGATCTCACGCGGTTCACACCCGAGGAGGTCGACAAGAAGTACGGTCTGAGCCCCACCCAGTACCCGGATTACGCCGCGTTGCGCGGGGATCCGAGCGATAACCTGCCGGGCATCCCGGGTGTGGGGGAGAAGACCGCCGCCAAATGGATCCGCGAATACGGGGATCTGAACACCCTCGTGGACAAGGTGGACGAGGTCCGCGGCAAGGTCGGCGACGCGCTGCGCGCCAACCTCAGCAGTGTGGTGCTCAACCGGCAGCTCACCGAGATGGTCCGCGACGTCCCGCTGCCCTACACCCCCGACCAGCTGGCCCAGGGCGCCTGGAACCGGGAGCGGATCCACCAGTTGTTCGACGATCTGGAATTCCGGGTCCTGCGCGACCGGTTGTTCGAAACCCTCGCGCCGCCCACCATCGAGGCCGAATCGGGTTTCGAGATCAGTGGTCAGGCGCTGGAACCCGGCAGCGTCGCGGACTGGCTCGCCGAGCATGCGAAAGCCGGTGCCCGGCACGGTATTTCCCTGTCCGGTAGTGGTGTGCCGGCCGCCGGGGATGTGCGTGCCCTGGCGATCGCCGCCGCGGACGGCGAATCCGGCTATATCGATGTCACCGGCCTCACCGCCGAAGACGACGCGGCGCTCGCGGCGTGGCTGGCCGATCCCGCCCCTGCCAAGGCCCTGCACGAGGCCAAGAGCGCCCTGCACGCGTTGCGCGGCCGCGGCTGGAGTCTCGCCGGCCTCACCAGCGATACCGCCCTCGCGGCCTATCTGGTCCGGCCCGGACAGCGCAGTTTCAATCTCGACGATCTGTCGCTGCGCTACCTGCACCGGGAACTGCGCACCGAAACCGAGGCGGAGCCCCAACTGTCGCTGCTGGACGCGGAGGACGCGGTCGACACCGAACTCGCGCAGCACGAGATGCTGCGCGCCCGCGCCGTGGCCGATCTGGCCGACGCCCTGGACGAAGAGCTGGCGAAGATCGAATCCACGCCGCTGCTGGACGAGATGGAATTGCCGCTGCTCGCGGTGCTCGCCGATCTCGAAGACGCCGGAATCGCCGTCGATATGGACCAGCTCACCGCGTTGCAGCGGCAATTCGCCGATAAGGTCGCCGATGCCGCCAACGCGGCGTACGGGGTGATCGGCAAACAGATCAATCTCGGTTCGCCCAAACAGTTGCAGGTCGTCCTGTTCGACGAGCTCGATATGCCCAAGACCAAACGCACCAAAACGGGGTACACCACCGACGCGGACGCACTGGAATCGCTCTACGAGAAGACCGAACATCCTTTCCTGCAGCATCTGCTGGCGCACCGCGATGCCACCCGCCTCAAGGTCACCGTCGACGGCCTGCTGAAATCCGTCGCCGACGACGGCCGGATCCACACCACCTTCAACCAGACGATCGCCGCCACCGGCCGGCTGTCGTCCACCGAACCCAATCTGCAGAACATCCCCATCCGCACCGACACCGGCCGGATGATCCGGGACACCTTCGTGGTCGGCGACGGGTACGAATCGCTGATGACCGCCGACTACAGCCAGATCGAAATGCGGATCATGGCACATCTGTCCGGCGACGCCGGCCTGATCGAGGCCTTCAACTCCGGCGAGGATCTGCACACATTCGTCGCGTCCAAGGCGTTCGACATCCCGATCTCCGAGGTCTCTCCGGAACTGCGCCGGCGGATCAAGGCCATGTCCTACGGCCTGGCCTACGGTCTCAGCTCCTACGGCCTGTCCGCCCAGCTGAAGATCAGCACCCAGGAGGCGAAGGAGCAGATGGATATCTACTTCGCCCGGTTCGGCGGTATCCGCGACTATCTGCACGCCGTCGTGGAACAGGCCCGCAAGGTCGGCTACACCCAGACCCTGTTCGGGCGCCGCCGCTACCTCCCGGATCTGGACCACAGCAACCGCCAGCGCCGCGAATCCGCCGAACGGATGGCCCTCAACGCGCCCATCCAGGGAACGGCCGCCGATATCATCAAGGTTGCCATGATCAACGTGCAGCACGCGCTGCGCGATACGGGCCTGCGGTCGCGGATGCTGCTGCAGATCCACGACGAACTCGTCTTCGAAGTGGCGCCGGGGGAGCAGGAGCAACTGCGGGAGCTGGCTCGGGACAAGATGTCCTCGGCGATCGAACTGTCGGTGCCGCTGAGTGTTTCGGTCGGCGTCGGGCGCAGCTGGGACGCCGCCGCGCACTGACTCGCCTGTTCGCAGGTCCACGACCCCGCCGCGGCGCCGATACCCGGCCGGCGGGGTCGCTGGAGTCTGGTTCGTCACCGTCGGCTCCGGCGAATTCCGGGTTACGGGCCGGTGACCAGCGGAAACACTACTGCGGGGTAGGTCGAACCGCGCCGCGGATATGGTTGCTATCCGCCGGATGAGTCTTTATCCTCGATCCCGTGCAGATCCCCGCCGACGGCCTACGTGCCGCGCCGATTCTCGCGGACCGCGAGGGCGCGGCGCTTCTTGCGCGCACCGCGAAGGCGGCCCGGCGGGTCCTTGCCGTAGTAGTAACCCGCCGTAGCGGGGTCTGATTCGGACCGGCCCCCTCGCTGCGGGCCCCATTTTCTTCGATTTTGCTGGTCCCCCAACCTGCCAACCTTCTCTGGGAAGACCTACGTGCTCATGACCACACTGACTCTGGAAAACGACGCCCTGACCATTGCCGCGCCCCGTAGCCTGCGCTCCGAATGCGCCGAGCTGACCGCGGCCCAATTCCACGACCGCTACGGCGAATGCGCGGGGCCGATCCGCCTCGCGGGCTGGTCGTCCACCGGCAACCGTGGTGGTGCGTTCACCGCCACCCTCGAATTCGCCGGATGGTCGCGTTCGGTGGTGGCCGCCGGCAGCCCCATCGCCGCGATGACCTCGGCACTCTACGAGGCCGGCTATCCGGTCGAGATCCTGCGGTTCCATCAGCGCCGGACCGCCGCCGGTACCGCCACCTTCGTGCAATGCGAATTCGACGGCCGGCGCGGCTGGGGGGTGGCGCTCGCGGCGGACGGCGCGGAATCGTCGGTGCGCGCGATGATCGCCAACGTGAACCGGCTGGTCGCGCTGCACTGAGCAGGGCGAACCCCCGGCAATCCGGACCACCGGCATTCGAAAACCGGGAACCGAACGCCGGGCGAACGGAATGAAACAACGGCGGGCTCTACACCATCCCCGGAAAGTGTAGAGCCCGCCGTCGTTCGCCGATTCTATTCGGCGACTTCGCCGTTGGCCGCTTGTTGCTCGGCGAGTTGCTTACGAACCTCGTCCATATCGAGCTCCTTGACCTGAGACACCAGATCTTCGAGCGCCGCGGGCGGCAGCGCACCCGGCTGCGCGAAGACCAGGACGCCCTCGCGGAAGGCCATGATGGTCGGGATGGACTGGATATTGGCTGCCGCCGCCAGGCCCTGTTCGGCCTCGGTGTCGACCTTGCCGTGCACGACATCGGGATGCTTGTCCGACGACGCCTCATAGGTCGGGGCGAAACTGCGGCACGGTCCGCACCAGGAAGCCCAGAAATCGACCAGTACCACATCGTTGCTGGTGACTATGTCATCGAAATTCTGCTGCGTCAGTGTCTGGGTGGCCATGACGTCCTCTCGTGGTCGGTATACAGGCTGCAACGCCGGCCCCGGCCGCGGTTGTTCCACGGCGGTGTCGTACGCCACCGGACCCCACCATAGTTGCGCCCGGGTGCTCCAGTGGCGCGGCTCGGCGCCGCAGGTGGGCGCAACCGGGCCGGGGGTGGTGTCGTCGCGGTGACGTGGGTGCCCGCGGTCAGGCCTGTTCCGCGATCGGCCAGGCGCGGCGCTGGTCGCCGTCCCAGCGGCGCAGCCCGACCACGGTCGCGGTCATGTCCTTGTCCGCTGCGACGGCCGTCACCGCCTCGCCGATCCGCTGCGGCAGTACCCGCCGGGCCAGGGTGATATGCGGGGTCCAGTGATTCGGGTGCAGATTCGCCGGGACATCCGGGCACGGCGCCACCACCTGATATACCCGCCGGTGCCACGCCAGCAGCTGGTCGGACGGCACCACCGCGCGCACCAGAATCGGCCGGCGCGCCCCGAATACCAGTACCCCGCCGAGCCGGATCGGGAACGGCCGGAACGGCAGATTGCCGAGCTCTGTTTCGATCCGCGGCCAGATCTGCCGGGCCACCGCCACCGTGATGTGGGGCCGGTGGCTTTCGGTGTCACCGGCCCGGGCGGTGCGCCCGAGCCCGGGCAGGCCCGCTTCGGCGAGCAGTTCCCACTGTCGCCGGATTCGCTGCTCGGTTACCTCGTCGAGCAGTAATTCCACCGACTGCACCATGATCTGCAGACGCTAGCCGGTCGGCGGCCGTGTCAGCGGCGGAATGGTCGCGGTGCGCGCCGCGCCGGGATCAATTCTGGGTTACTACGGCCGTGTCGGCCGCCCGGTTCGCCTAGTGTGCTGACAACGTCCACTAGTGGCCGTGGGCCCACGATTCTTCGCGACGGCAGGTGGTGAGGGTGGCTTATCGATCCGGTGCCCGGATGCGGCGGATACTGTGCGGGCTGGCCGGTGTGCTGCTGACGGCGGGGTGCGTGACCAATATCGAGGACACCGGGCCGGTACCACCCAAGGTGGCGGTGCAGACCGTGCCGGAGCTCGCGGCGCGCCTGCCACCCGGGATCGCGGCGGCGGGGGAGGTCGTGGTCGGCGTGAATGTGCCGTACCAGCCGAACGAGTACCGCGATCGGCACGGTGAGATCGTCGGGTTCGATATCGATCTGATGGACGCCGTGACCGCCGTCCTGGGGATACGCGCCCGGTACACCGAGTCGGCGTTCGAGAAGATCATTCCCGCGGTCCAGGCCGGTACCTACGACCTCGGCATGTCGTCGATCACCGACACCCCCGAGCGGGAAGAGCAGGTCGATTTCGTCACCTACTTCACCGCCGGGGTGCAGTGGGCGCAGCGGACCGGCGACGATATCGATCCCGAGAACGCCTGTGGTGCGCGTGTCGCGGTGCAGGCGACGACGGTGGAACATATCGACGAGGTGCCGGCCAAGAGTGAGGCATGTATCGCCGCCGGCAAGGATCCGATCATCATCGACGCCTTCGACGAGCAGAGTGCGGTGACGAACGCGCTGGTTCTCGGGCAGGTCGACGCCATGTCGGCGGATTCGCCGGTCACCGCGTACGCCATCAAACAGACCGACGGCAAGATCGAACCGGCGGGACCGGTGTTCGACGCGGCGCCTTACGGATGGGCGGTCGCGAAAGGTTCGCCGCTCGGGCCGCTACTGCGGGACGCGGTGCAGTACCTGATGGACAGCGGGCAGTACCGGCAGATCACCGAGAACTGGGGTGTGCAGGAGGGTGCGCTGGGCACCTCCGTGATCAACGGCGCGAGGAGTTGACCCCAGGATGCGATACCTCCGTCTCGGCTGCGTCCTCCGCGGACCGAATGAATACGACCCGAGGGAGCTGCCATGATGCGGTACTGCGATACCTCCGCTTTCGCTACGGCCTCCGCCGACCGCAGGAATTCGATCCGAGGGAGCTTTCATGATTCGGTGTCTCTGCCTTCGCTGCGGCCTTCGCCGACCGTGTGACTTCGATCCGAGGAAGCTTTCGTGATGCGATACCTCAGCCTCGGCTGCGGCCTCCGCCGGCCGCATGAACACGATCAGAGGAAGCTTCGATGAGTGGTGGGCCGGGCGCGGTACGTGAGGAGACGGAACCGGAACCGATCAGGGCTGTCCCGTTGCGGCGGCCGGGCCGGTGGGCCGCCGCGATCGTGATCCTGGCGCTGGCCGGGTTGTTCGTCTACGGCGCGGCCACCAACCCCGCCTACCGCTGGGACGTGTACTGGCAGTATCTGCGGGATACGCGGATCGCGTCCGGTGCGGTGGTCACCCTGGAACTGACGGTTCTCGCGATGGTGATCGCCGTCGTGCTGGGCACGGCGCTCGCGGTGATGCGGTTGTCCCCGAACCCGGTCCTGCGGGCCACCGCCTGGGTCTACCTGTGGATCTTCCGGGGCACCCCGGTATATGTGCAGCTCGTGTTCTGGGGTCTGGTGCCGTCGCTGTATCAGCATGTGGCGCTGGGTGTTCCGTTCGGACCCCGCCTGCTCGAGGTCGATGTGCAGAGCCTGCAGGCGGCGTTCGCGTTCGCGGTGATCGGGCTGGGGCTCAACGAGGCCGCGTATATGGCCGAGATCGTCCGGGCCGGGATCAACTCGGTGGGCGAGGGGCAGCGGGAGGCCTCGATCGCGCTCGGGATGTCCTGGTCGCAGACCATGCGCCGGACCGTGCTGCCGCAGGCCATGCGGGTGATCATCCCGCCGACCGGTAACGAGCTGATCAGCATGCTGAAGACGACCGCGCTGGTTACCGCGATCCCGCTCAGTACCGATCTGTTCGGCCGTGCCCGCGATATCTACGGCGTGAACTTCCTGCCGATCCCGCTGCTGCTGGTCACCGCGACCTGGTATCTGGCGATCACCAGCATCCTGATGGTGGGCCAGTACTACCTGGAGAAATACTATTCGCGGGGTATCTCCCGGCAGCTGACCGCGAAACAGCTGCAGGAACTGGCCGACGCGCAGGGAGAGGCACAGGCGAAATGAGCGCGACGAGTCCGGAGCCGATGGTCCGCGCCGACCGGGTGCACAAGAATTTCGGTGCGCTGCGCGTGCTCAACGGGATCTCGCTCGAGGTCCGTCGTGGGCAGGTGCTCTGTCTGATCGGGCCTTCGGGGTCGGGTAAATCCACATTCCTGCGCTGTATCAACCACCTGGAACAGGTCGACGCCGGCCGCCTGTACATCGACGGGGAGCTGGTGGGCTATCAGGAGCGCAAAGGCCGGTTGTACGAACTGCATCCCCGGGAAGCGGCCCGGCAGCGCCGGGATATCGGGATGGTCTTCCAGCATTTCAATCTGTTCCCGCATCGCACCGTGCTCGGCAATATCGTCGAAGCGCCCACGCAGGTGAAGAAGTTGCGCAAGGCGGCCGCCCGGGAACGCGCCACCGAACTGCTGGACCGAGTCGGGCTGGCGGACAAGGCGAATGCCTATCCGGCGCAGCTGTCCGGTGGCCAGCAGCAGCGGGTCGCCATAGCCCGGGCGCTGGCCATGGACCCGAAACTGATGCTGTTCGACGAACCCACCTCGGCTCTGGACCCCGAACTGGTCGGCGAAGTTCTCACCGTGATGCGGGAGCTGGCCGATTCGGGGATGACGATGGTCGTCGTCACGCACGAAATGGGCTTCGCTCGCGAGGTCGCCGACCAGCTGGTTTTCATGGACCAGGGCGTGGTCGTCGAAGCGGGACCACCCGCGGAAGTGCTGGCCGCCCCGCGGCACGACCGGACGAAAGAGTTTCTCGCCCGGTTGCTGTAGCGGTGGTCACCCGTCACCACTTGTGGACCCGTGCGGTGACCTGTTCGGTGAATTCGCTCGTCGATGCCAGCCCGCCCAGATCGGCTGTGGCTATACCGGCGGCAAAGGTCGCGGCCACCGCCCGGTCGATCCGGTCCGCCGCCTGCGCCAGGCCCGGATCGGCGCGCCGGCCCGCCAGCCAGCGCAGCAGCATGGCCGCGGAGCGGTGCAGGGCGACCGGGTTCGCGCGGTTCCGGCCTGCCAGGTCGGGCGCGGCACCGTGTACCGCCTGCGCCATGGCCCGTGTGGCAGAACAGTTCAACGATGCCGCGGTGCCCAGTGAGCCGCCGAGCTGGGCGGCCAGGTCGGACAGGATATCGCCGAACAGGTTCTCGGTGACCAGGACATCGAAATCGCCCGGTGCGCGCACCAGATGCGCGGCGGTCGCGTCGACGTGTTCGTCGTCGACCCTGATATCGGGGTATTCACGCGCCACCTGATAGCAGGCATCCCGGAACAGTCCCATGGTGAGCGGCAGGACATTCGCCTTGTGCACGATCGTCACCTGCCGGCGCCGGGTCGCGGCCAGCCGGAAGGCCTCATGGGCGATCCGCTCGCACGCGGCACGGGTCACCAGACCGACCGATAGCGCGATATCCGGGGTGGGGCAGAATTCCCCGGAGCCGACGGCCATGTTCCGGTCGGCGTAGAAGCCTTCGCTGTTCTCCCGCACGATCACCAGGTCGATATCGGGTGCCACCGACCGGATTCCCGGAATCGCCTGCACCGGACGGATATTGGCGTGCAGCCCGAAATGGCGGCGGACGGCACCGCCGGGTGCGCTGCGGTGCTGCGGGGGATAGGCGGCGTTGTCGTGCGGGCCGAGGATCCAGCCGTCGGTCTCGGCCATGCCGTCGAGGGTGGATTCCGGTAGCGCGGTGCCGAATTCGTCGATCGCCCGGCGACCCATCGGCAGCGCGACCCACTCCGCGGCCCGGCAGCCGGCGGCCGACAGGGCTTCGTCCACCACCCGCCGCGCCGAACCCACTACCTCCGGCCCGATCCCGTCCCCGTCGACGAGACCCAGGCGTAGCCGCTGTCCCGATCCTGTCTCGCCCATTCGGTCATCGTTGCAGGAGCGCGCACCCCGGATTGTGCCGGCCCGCTGAGTGTGGCACCGCGGCCCGCGGACCGGCTATCTGCCTCGTGGCGGCGGCGGTCTTGTCGGTGCCGCCGCCGGGTGCTAGCTTAGTGATATCACTTTGATAGAGGGAGGATGTCATGAAGTTTCGGGACGCCGCACGGGTCAACGGGTTTCTCGTCTTGCTGATCTGGCTGGTTCTCACGATCGCCGTGGCGGCCGTGGCGGTAGCGGGCTTCGTCGTTTTCGGGCAGAACCAGAACGTCGCCGCGCTGGCCGGGGCCATCGTCGCCTGTGTCGTCGGAGTGCTGCTGCTGCTCGGGATCACCGGGCTGGTCGTGGTGAACCCGAACGAGGCCAAGGTCGTCCAGTTCTTCGGCCGCTACATCGGATCGGTGAGCGATCCGGGATTCTTCTCCGTGCTGCCGCTGACCGACCGGCGCAGTATCTCGCTGCGGGTTCGCAACTTCGAAACGCAGAAGCTGAAGGTCAACGACGCCGACGGAAACCCGGTGGAGATCGCGGCGGTGGTCGTCTACAAGGTGGTCGACAGCTTCAAGGCGGCCTTCGCCGTCGACGACTACGAGGAGTACGTGGAGACCCAGTCCGAGGCAGCGGTGCGGCACCTGGCCACCACCCATCCCTACGACGCCCACGACGACGACCGGACCAGCCTGCGCGACGGCGCCGAGGTCGCCTCGGAACTCACGGTGGAACTGCGGGAACGTACCGAAACCGCGGGGATCGAGGTCATCGAGGCCCGGATCACCCACCTCGCCTACGCGCCGGAGATCGCCCAGGCGATGCTGGTCCGCCAGCAGGCCAACCAGGTGGTCGCCGCCCGGGCGCGGATCGTGGAGGGTGCGGTCGGCATGGTCGGGATGGCACTGGACCGGCTCACCGCCGAGGGGATGGTCGAACTGGACGAGGATCGCAAGGCGACCATGGTGTCGAACCTGCTCGTGGTGCTGTGCGGTGACCGGCCGGTCCAGCCGGTGGTGAACACGGGATCGCTGTACAGCTGATGCCGGAACGCAAGAAGGTCCTGCTCCGGCTCGACCCGGCGGTGTACGACGCGATGGCGAAATGGGCAGCCGACGATCTGCGCAGCGTGAACGCGCAGATCGAGTTCGCCCTCCGGCGCGCTCTCGAGCAGGCCGGGCGTCCTCTGCGACCCTCCCGCGGCGACGACTCCTGAATGGTTCCCGCCCTCCGGGCCCGCGATCACGGCGGGCACGGAGGGCGTTCTCTTGCCGATGATCTAACCGGTGGCGGACGCGGGTTTGTGGCTGATGAAGATCGCGGTTCCGGGGAATATCTGTCCGCGTAGCGGGCTCCACTGGCCCCATTCGCGGTCGAGCCATTCCGGCCAGTCGGGTTCGATGATGTCGTCGAGTACCAATCCGGCTGCCACCAGTTCCCGGACGCGGTCACCGATCGTGCGGTGGTGTTCCACGTAGGTGCAGCGGCCGTCGGCATCGAATTCGGTGTACGGGGTGCGGTCGAAGTAGGGGAACACGGCTTCGAGGCCGTCCGGGCCGGGATCGTCGCGGAAGATCCAGCGCATCGGGTGGTTCACCGCAAAGACCCAGCGGCCGCCGGGGCGCAGGACCCGGGCGATCTCGCGCATGACCCGCGCGGAATCGGCGACGAACGGGACCGCCCCGAACGCCGAGCAGGCCAGATCGAAGGATTCGTTCGCGAAGGGCAGGGCCTCGGCACCCGCCTGCACCAGCGGGACCCGGGGCCCGCCCCGGTCCATCGCGGCAAGCCCCCGCGACAACATTCCCATCGATATATCCAGCCCGACCGGATGCGCGCCCTGCCCGGCCAGCCATCGCGCACACGGTGCCGAACCGCAGCCGAGCTCCAGGATCCGCTTCCCGCTGATCTCCCCGAGCAGCCGCATATCGCCTTCGTGCAGGCCCTCCGGACACCAGACGAACTCACCCCCGGGGCTTGCCGTACCCAGGAACTCTCCGTGCGTATCGTGGTACTGGCCGGCGTCGGCATCCCACCAGCGCCGGCTCGCACGTTCACTCTCTGCCGAATCGACCCGTGAGCGTGCGGCACCCGTGGTTCCCAGCCGTGCGGTGGCCTGAGCGTGGCGATCTTGAACGAGGTCGTCGGACACGACGCGAAGCCTATAGTTCCGCAGCGGGGGGTCGTTTGCCCGGCTGGATACGGGTCGCGTACGCTGAACCCGCAAGTGATCACACCCGGAGCCGCTGGGTGTATCGCAGCGTACCGAAAGTCTCAATGTCCGCAACCGATCACAATCCGTCCGGAGCAAACCGCCACATGCCCACCACCGTCACCTCGCCGCAGGTAGCCGTCAACGACATCGGCTCCGCCGAGGATTTCCTCGCCGCCATCGACGCCACGATCAAGTACTTCAACGACGGCGATATCGTCGAAGGAACCATCGTCAAAGTCGACCGCGACGAGGTCCTGCTCGACATCGGTTACAAAACCGAAGGCGTCATCCCGTCTCGCGAGCTCTCCATCAAGCACGATGTCGACCCGAACGAGGTCGTTTCCGTGGGCGATGAGGTGGAGGCCCTTGTTCTCACCAAGGAGGACAAAGAGGGTCGCCTGATCCTGTCCAAGAAGCGGGCTCAGTACGAGCGCGCCTGGGGCACGATCGAGGAGCTCAAGGAGAAGGACGAGGCCGTTCGCGGCACCGTGATCGAGGTCGTCAAGGGCGGTCTGATCCTCGATATCGGTCTGCGCGGCTTCCTGCCCGCGTCGCTGGTCGAGATGCGCCGCGTCCGCGATCTGCAGCCGTACGTCGGCAAGGAGATCGAGGCCAAGATCATCGAGCTCGACAAGAACCGCAACAACGTGGTTCTGTCGCGTCGCGCCTGGCTGGAGCAGACCCAGTCCGAGGTGCGCAGCGAATTCCTGCACCAGCTGCAGAAGGGCCAGGTCCGCAAGGGTGTGGTCTCCTCCATCGTCAACTTCGGCGCCTTCGTCGATCTCGGCGGTGTCGATGGCCTGGTGCACGTCTCCGAGCTCTCCTGGAAGCACATCGATCACCCGTCCGAGGTGGTCGAGGTGGGCACCGAGGTCACCGTCGAGGTTCTCGACGTCGACCTGGACCGCGAGCGCGTTTCGCTGTCGCTCAAGGCCACCCAGGAAGATCCGTGGCGGCAGTTCGCCCGCACCCACGCCATCGGCCAGATCGTGCCGGGCAAGGTCACCAAGCTCGTTCCGTTCGGTGCGTTCGTTCGCGTCGAAGAGGGCATCGAGGGCCTGGTGCACATCTCCGAGCTGGCCGAGCGCCACGTCGAGGTCCCGGACCAGGTTGTGGTCGTGGGCGACGACGCGATGGTCAAGGTCATCGATATCGACCTGGAGCGTCGCCGGATCTCGCTGAGCCTCAAGCAGGCCAACGAGGACTACAGCGCCGAGTTCGATCCGTCGAAGTACGGCATGGCCGACAGCTACGACGAGCAGGGCAACTACATCTTCCCCGAGGGCTTCGATCCCGAGACCAACGAATGGCTCGAGGGCTTCGACAAGCAGCGGGAAGAGTGGGAAGGCCGCTACGCCGAGGCGGAGCGCCGGCACAAGATGCACACCGCGCAGATGGAGAAGATGGCGGCCGACGCCGCGGCCGAGGCCGTCAATGGCACCGGCGCGTCGAACTACTCCTCCGAGAGCGGCCAGCAGGCGGCGTCGAGCCCGGCCGAGTCGGGTGGCGGTTCGCTGGCCAGCGATGCCCAGCTCGCGGCCCTGCGGGAGAAGCTCTCCGGTAACGCCTGAGGCGTTCCGGTAGCGGAATAGCAGAACGAAAGACCCCGGTCCGGTGGACCGGGGTCTTTCGTGTCAGTAGCCGACGGTGAACCGGTGGATGTGCGGCGGGTGCGAAAACAACAGTGGCCCGGTCCGGAGACCGGGCCACCGTTGTCCGTCGCGAACTAACCGGCCGGGACCGGGACCCAGCGCGGCCAGGCAATCGACGGACGTGGGCGATGAGCGGCGAGACTGTGCCGGGGCGCGGCCGTATAGGTACTGAACCAGGAGCGGCGATACTTCGCCAGGAATGCCGCGACGGCCGGAATCGCGAGACAGTGCACACGACCCGCCGATCCCAGCCGATGCCGGCCTGTGCGGTAGTGCCAGATGCGCATGCTCGTTCCTTTGCTATCCGTGACAGATGCGGTGAAATCGGGGCCTGCACTCAGGCCGAACAGTAACCCAGGAGGTGGCGTAATCAGGACATTTGTGTCGTTCTCCCCCGACTGGGCGTGTCGAGAGGGTAGGGCGGCGTCAACCTCGTCACCGGTTCGGTGCCCGCGGATGCGAGACTGAGCGAATGTTGCGAATCGGCCTCACCGGAGGTATGGGCGCGGGCAAATCGACGGTCGCGCGGGCACTCGTCGCGCGGGGCGCGATGCTCATCGACTCCGATGTCATCGCCCGGGAGGTAGTCGCCGCGGGTACTCCCGGACTCGTTGCTCTGGTCGAGGCATTCGGCGCGGATATCCTGGCCGCCGACGGCAGTCTGGACCGTCCGGCTCTGGCGGCCAGAGCATTTCGCGACGACGAATCACGCACGACCCTGAACTCGATCACCCATCCGCTGGTGGGGCAGCGCACCGCCGAATTGCTGGCGGCCGCGGCGCCGGACGCCATCGTGGTGCAGGATGTCCCGCTGCTGGTGGAAAACCATATGGCGCCCTTCGTGAATCTGGTGCTGGTGGTGGATGTCGCTGCCGAGACCCGGATCCGGCGGCTCGTCGAGTACCGCGGCGTCCCCGAGGACGACGCGCGTGCCCGGATCGCCGCGCAGGCGACCGATGAGCAGCGGTACGCGGCCGCGGATGTGCTGCTGGACAACAGCGGCCCCGCCGGTGCGGTCGAAGCGACGGTGGATCGGCTGTGGGACGAGCGGCTGGTTCCGTTCGAGGCGAATATGCGGTCCGGCGCGGCGGTGCGGCCGGCGCCGCGGATCGTGGAACCGAACCCGGAATGGCCGGCGCAGGCGCGGCGGCTGATCGCGCGGCTACAGGTGGCCGCCGACGCGGCCGCAGTGCGAATCGATCATATCGGTGCCACCGCCGTGCCCGGCCTGGCCGCGAACGACGTTCTCGACCTGCAGGTCACCGTGCCGGACATGGCTGCGGCCGACGGTATCCGGGAGGCTGTGGCGGCCGCCGGATTCCCCGCTGTCCCGGGCCGTACCCACGATGATCCGGAGCCGGTTTTCGGGGACGCCGCGGCTCCGCACCATCGGACTCTGCGCGTACACGGTAGCGCCGACCCTGGTCGCCCGGCATATATCCACGTCCGGGCCGCCGGTGATCCCGGTCAGAAGTTCGCCCTGGCCTTCCGGGACTGGTTGCGCGCCGAGCCGGCGGCCCGGGCGGAATACACCGAGGTGGAGCAGAAGGCAGCGGCCGCAGCCTCCGGGCTCGATCGTGACGAGGCGAGCGCTGCCTACCATGCGGTGCAGGAGCCCTGGTTCGACTCGGTGTCTCCGCGGGTTCGCGCCTGGCGAGCCGAGAACCCGGAGTAGGTAGCGTCTGCACCGGAGTAAGGTTCCCGGCCGCATCGGCGGCGACCAGCACGGCCCATCCGGTTCGAGCGATCCGAACGGCGCTGCCGGTGCGGTAGTGGCGTGCGGGGTCCACCGAGCCACAGGTACCGGCGGCCCGGCCGGGGTGGTGGATTTCGGCCGCCGGGGCTCACAGCCAGGTGAGCGGCATACCCAGGGAAGCGGTCCAGGCTTGGAAATCGTGGCCGTGGGCGGCGATTCCGTCGATGGCGCGGGTGGCGGTCGCCACTGCCTGCTCGGCGGCGGCCGCGTCGAGCAGGCCGGTCGCGTGGGCGGCGAGCAGTTCGTCGACATCCAGCAGCTGGGTTTCGCGTCCGGTCCGGACGACCAGGTCGAGGTAGTGGTCGATCGAACGCCAGCGTTTCGGCCCGACCTCGCCGAATTCGCCGATATCGATGTAATAGTCCTGGTCGCGCATATGGGCGGGATGGAAATGGAAGACCGTCGCTCGGATGGCGAGTGCGGGCAACAGCCAGGATTCCATGTAGTGGAACTGCGGGTGGTCGGCGGTGCGGGCCATGTACAGCCCCCAGGGTTCGAGGTGGTAGCGCTCGACCTCGCGGATGAAACCCTTCGGGTCGGTATTGGTCAGTTCCGCGATATCGAAGTACTCCACCTTGGGCCGGTGGACCTCCACGCTCATTGCCTCTGTCACAGCTGCTGAAGCTACCGCAGCACGGGCCCCGCCGTAGACCGGCGGTATGTGCGCGCGGTGCACTGCGGCGGCATCAGCGGAGGGCGGAAATCTGTCGGTGACGGCGCCTAGTCTTGGGGTATGGCATTCGCAACCGAACTCCGTGCGGCCGGCGTCTCCGGGACCGAGGCCGACGGGGAGACTCCGCTGGCGAAATCGGAGTTCCGCCCGGTCGGGGAGATCGAGCGCACCGGCGGGCGGTTCGAGGTCGTCAGCCCCTATCAACCGGCCGGTGATCAGCCGGCCGCCATCGAGGAACTGGAACGCCGGATCACGGCGGGCGAACCCGATGTGGTGCTGCTCGGCGCCACCGGTACGGGTAAATCCGCGACGACCGCCTGGCTCATCGAACGGCTGCAGCGCCCCACACTGGTGATGGCCCCGAACAAAACGCTGGCGGCCCAGCTGGCCAACGAGCTGCGGGAGATGCTGCCGCACAATGCGGTGGAGTACTTCGTCTCCTACTACGACTACTACCAGCCCGAGGCGTATATCGCGCAGACCGATACCTACATCGAGAAGGACAGCTCGATCAACGACGATGTGGAGCGGCTGCGCCATTCGGCCACCTCCGCGCTGCTGTCGCGCCGGGATGTGGTGGTGGTCGCGTCGGTGTCCTGTATCTACGGTCTGGGCACCCCGCAGTCCTATCTGGACCGTTCGGTACTGCTCGAGGTGGGCGCGGAGGTCGACCGGGACGCGTTTCTGCGGATGCTGGTGGATGTCCAGTACACGCGCAACGATATGTCCTTCACCCGCGGCTCGTTCCGGGTGCGCGGCGATACCGTCGAGATCATTCCCTCGTATGAGGAATTGGCCGTGCGCATCGAATTCTTCGGCGACGAGATCGAGGAACTCTATTATCTGCACCCGCTCACCGGGGATGTGGTGCGCAAGGTCGATATGGTGCGGATCTTCCCGGCCACCCACTATGTGGCCGGTCCGGACCGGATGGCGCGCGCGGTCACCGATATCGAGGCCGAACTCGAGGAACGTCTGGCCGAACTGGAGGGCAAGGGCAAACTCCTGGAAGCGCAGCGGCTGCGGATGCGCACCCAATACGACCTGGAGATGATCCGGCAGGTCGGCTTCTGCTCGGGTATCGAGAACTATTCACGCCATATCGACGGGCGGCCGGCGGGTTCGGCACCGGCCACTTTGCTGGATTATTTCCCGGACGATTTCCTGCTGGTCATCGACGAATCGCATGTGACGGTGCCGCAGATCGGCGGTATGTACGAGGGGGATATGTCGCGGAAGCGCAACCTCGTCGAATACGGTTTCCGGCTGCCGTCGGCGGTGGACAACCGCCCGCTCACCTGGGAGGAGTTCGCCGAGCGGATCGGGCAGGCGGTGTATCTGTCGGCGACCCCCGGCGACTACGAACTCGGCCGTGTCGGCGGCGAGGTGGTGGAGCAGGTGATCCGCCCCACCGGTCTGGTCGACCCGCAGGTGGTGGTCAAACCGACCAAGGGCCAGATCGACGATCTGGTGCACGAGGTGCGGCTGCGGGTCGAACGCGACGAACGGGTCCTGGTCACCACACTCACCAAGAAGATGTCGGAGGACCTGACCGACTACCTCCTCGGCCTGGGGCTGCGCGTGCGCTACCTGCACTCCGAGATCGACACCCTCCGGCGGGTGGAGCTGCTGCGGCAGCTGCGGCTCGGCGAGTACGACGTGCTGGTGGGTATCAACCTGCTGCGCGAGGGGCTGGACCTGCCGGAGGTATCGCTGGTCGCCATCCTGGACGCCGATAAGGAAGGGTTCCTGCGCAGCACCAAGAGCCTGATCCAGACCATCGGCCGCGCCGCCCGCAATGTGTCGGGCGAGGTGCACATGTACGCGGACAAGATCACCGATTCGATGCGTGACGCCATCGATGAAACCGAACGCCGCCGGGCCAAACAACTCGCCTACAACGCGGAGATGGGGATCGACCCGCAGCCCCTGCGCAAGAAGATCGCCGATATTCTCGATCAGGTCTATTCCGAGGCCGACGACGAGGTCGCGGTGGGCGGATCCGGCCGCAACGCCAGCCGCGGCCGGCGGGCGCAGGGCGAACCGGGCCGCGCGGTGAGCGCGGGGATCGTCGAGGGTCGCGATATCAAATCCATGCCGCGTGCCGAACTCGCCGATCTGGTCGCCGAGCTCACCGATCAGATGATGAACGCGGCCCGCGAGCTGCAGTTCGAACTCGCGGGCCGGCTCCGCGACGAAATCGCCGACCTGAAGAAGGAGTTGCGCGGTATGGACGCGGCCGGCCTGCAGTGACCGGGTCCGGTGCGCGGTGGTCAGCTCTGGGTGGCCAGCCATTCGTCGACCCGGCGTTCGGCTTCCTCGCGCGACACGTCCTCGACGCGGGTCATGACGACCCAGCGGTGGCCGAAGGGGTCCTTGAAGGCCGCGTAACGGTCACCGGTGACGAAGGTGGCCGGATCCTCGGCCACCGCGGCACCGTGGTCGCGGGCCCGCGCGATGACCGCGTCGACGTCGGGGCAGTAGTGGACGAGGGATGTGTGCACCCATTCACCGTTCGGCGCCAGGACGTTCTGGTCCGGGACCGGTTGGCCCATCTGGATCGTGGAGTCTCCTATCTTCAGTTCGGCGTGGGCAGGCTGTCCATCGGGCATATCGTTGCGGGAGAGCACCTCGGCATCGAGGACCGCGCAATAGAAATCGATCGCGGCGTTGCCGTCGCTCACTGCGATGAAACAGGTGATCGAGTGGTAGCCCTCGGGGATGGGGTTCACGGTTTCGCTCATAACGCCGAGTCTGCTCGGACGCGCGGCCGGGGTCTTGTAAGAAAGCGACAGCCTCCCGGCGCGCGGAAGCCGCCGGGTCACGGGGCGCGGAAGCCGCGGGCCTCGGCGCCGCGGCCTGCTCGGCGCTCTCCCGCGCGGGCTTCCCACAGCCGCCGGGTGCTGTCGTGACAGATCCGGGTACTCCGGCGCGGGTACCCCTGGCTGCCGACCGCAAGGCGATCCTGCATCCGCATGAGCAGGAGCGCTATCGGACGCTGAATCGCCTACCGGCCGGCCCGGCGGTGGCCACCCATGTCGAGTGGTACTGGTCGGTGCGCTGGGATATGCGGGGCCGGGCCCCCTATTTCGCCGAGGTGCTGCCGTATCCGTGCATGCACCTCACCTTCGAGCAGGACGGGGACCGGCGTGGGAGTTTCGTCAACGGCGTGTGCACGACGAAATACGTGCGGGAACTAGCCGGTGCGGGCGAGACCTTCGGGGTCCGGTTCCGGCCCGGCGGCTTCGGCGCGTTCACCGGGTTCGATGTCGGCGCGTTCAAGGACCGGGCGGTGCCCGCCGCCGAGGTGCTGCCCGATATCGGCGATCTCGCCGACCGGGTACTCGCCGAATCCGGCGATCCCGGCCGGCGCCGGGTGGTGGAGGACTATCTGGGGACGAGGCCCGTTCCGGACGATCCGAATTACCGCCGGGTGCTGGAGATCGCCGCCGCAATGGCCGGCGACCCGGAACTCACCCGGGTCGACCAGGTCGCCGAGCGGTTCGGGGTTCCGGTGCGGACAGTGCAGCGATTGTTCCGCCGCTATATCGGTGCCGGCCCGAAATGGGTGCTGCGCCGGTATCGGCTCCAGGACGGCGCCGATCTGCTGGCCCGGGGCCGCACCGCCGACCTCGCGGCGCTCGCCGCCGAACTCGGATATTTCGATCAGGCGCATTTCACTCGCGAATTCACCGCGGAAGTCGGAATGGCGCCGCTGGAATATGCCAAGAATTCGTTACGCTCGCGCGATGAGGTGACCTCCAAGGTGCTGCCTGCCTCATAATCGACCGCAGCATGATCACGCAGGCCCTGCTCGTGCCCCATCGATCTCGAGGAGCTGGACATGGACGTCGTGGTGTTGATCGGCCGGGTGATGTTCGTCATTCTTTTCCTGAGCTCGGCGCTGGGACATTTCACCCAGACCAAAGCCATGGCCGGTTATGCGCAGGCCAAGGGCGTACCCATGCCGGAGATGGCGGTCCGGGCCTCGGGGGCGCTGATGCTGCTCGGCAGCCTCAGCATTCTGCTCGGGATCTGGGCGGACCTGGGTGCCCTGCTACTGCTGGTGATGATCGTCCCCACCATGATCATGATGCACAGTTTCTGGAAGGAAACCGATCCCGAGGCCACCCAGGCGGAGACCATCCAGTTCAATAAAGACCTCGCCCTCGCGGGCGCCCTGGTGATGCTGTTCGGCTTTTTCGCGCGCTCCGATGATTTGGGACTGACAATTACGGGTCCGCTGTTCTGACTGTGCCCGGCGGTGGAAATGCCGCGAACACCGATATGCGGTGCGGCCGAGCTGTGAGGAAAATCCCACCGCGCCAACGGTGTTCGTATTTCTTGTGACTCGTCACAGGTTTGCCCGGGCGGCCGGTACGAAGTGCCAGGTAGGCGCGGACGGCGCCGGTCGCGGTGGCAAACTGTGAAACACCGGTGTTGCCGCGACGCACTGTGATGTAGAACGAATCCGGTTGATCGGCCCTCGGTTACGGCTATGGTCTACGCAGTCGCTGCGCCGTTGCCGGACTTTCCCTCGGGCGTTCGGCCGGCCGCGTTTATACCCCGCACAGTTGGAGGAGAGAATGACCGCCTACCGGACCATTGTCGTCGGTACCGACGGCTCGGACTCGTCGTACGTCGCCGTGGACAAGGCCGCCTCGCTGGCCGGAGCCGCGGGCTCGACACTGATCGTGGCCTGCGCCTACTACCCGACCGACGACCGTGATGTCGCCGCCGCGAGCGATATGCTCAAGGACGAGGCCTACCAGGTTCGTGGTTCGGCGCCGACCAACGAGATCCTGCGCACCGCGCGGGACCGGGCCGTGGCGGCGGGCGCCAAGGAGATCGTCGAAAAGGCGATCGTCGGTGAGCCGGTGGAATCCCTGCTGGATCTGATCAAGGAGACCCAGGCCGATCTGCTCGTGGTCGGCAACCGCGGCCTGAACACCCTGGCCGGCCGCCTGCTGGGATCCGTGCCCTCCGATGTGGCGCGGAAGTCGAAATCCGATGTCCTGATCGTGCACACCGTGCGCTGATCACCCCGCCGTAGTAGCGACGCCGCGCCCGGAACCCGGTTCCGGGCGCGGCGTCTGTGTAGCGGGGGTCAGCGCGCCAAGCGGTGCAGTTCGGGTGGGAGATCGGTGCTGTGGACTACGGTGAGCCGCTGGGTGGCGCGGGTCAGCGCGACGTACAGATCGTTGCGGCCGCGCGGCGAATCGGCGATCACCGCACCGGGTTCGACCAGATACACCGCATCGAACTCCAGGCCCTTGGCTTCGGTCACCGTCAGCACCCGCACGGATTCGGTTTCCAGATGGGCCAGCTCGCCGAGGTTCTCGGCCGGAGCCAGCACGGCCGCGGTTCCGGGGCCGTGCTCTTCGGCGAGCAGCCGGGCCAGTGTCGGCCCGATCTGCGGGGGCGGCACCCGGTGGGCCCGCGGGACCCGGCCCGTTTCCCGGACGGACCGTGGCACCTGGGCGGCGGGGTCGACGGCGGCGAGGACATCCGCCGCGATCGCCATGATCTCGGCCGGGGTGCGGTAGTTCACCGTCAGCTCGGTGCGCTTCCACCGCTTGGCCACATAGGGCTCCAGCATCTGCTCCCACGAGTTCGCGCCTGCCGGGGCGCCGGTCTGCGCGATATCGCCGACCACGGTGACCCACCGGTTCGGGATTCGGCGCATCACCATGCGCCAGTCCATCTCCGACAGTTCCTGCGCCTCGTCGACGATCACATGGCCGTAGGTCCAGGTCCGGTCGCCGGCGGCGCGTTCGGCGGTGGTCTGCCGGTTGCGCACCTGCTGTCGTTCGGCGAGCTGGCTCGCATCGATGAGGTCGTAGGCCATCAGGATTTCCGGGTCGAGTTCGTCCTCGAGGTCCTGCGGGGCGGAACCGGTCAGGATGTCCAGGGCATCCTGGGCTTCGGCGAGCTGGGCGCGCCAGCGGCGCCGGGCGCGCTCGCGCTCCTCCGCGTCGTCGGTGCCCAGTAGTTCGGCCAGTTCGTCGAGCAGCGGGGCGTCGGCGGCGCTGAACTCACCGGTTCCGGTACGCAGGAGTTCGGCCCGGTCGGCCGGGCCGAGGATCTTCCCGGCGGCGCGGTCGAGGCGCTCGGCGTCGGCGAGCAGATCGCCCAGGACCTGCTGCGGGGTGAGCAGCGGCCACAGGTCGGCGAGGACTCGGACGATCTTCTGATCGGCGCGCAGTTCATCGCTGATCTCGCTGAGATCGGCGGAGCTGAGCAGGCTGCGGCCGCCACCCAGGGGGTCGGCGCCCATGGTTTCCGCCAGCTGGTCGGTGAGTGCCTCGATCACCATCGAGACGAAGATCGGCCGCGCCAGGTTGTGCGGGCGGCGGGACGAGCGGGCGCGCCCACGAGCCCTGGTGACGATCTTGCGGTCGAGGGTGACCGGATAGCCGTCGAAACTCAGCGTGATGGGTTCGCGCGGGACCTGCTGCCGGTCCCGGACGGCGTTCTTCAGAATATCGAGGATCTGCAGTGATCCCTTGAGTTCCGCGGCGCGCAGCGAATCCTCCCGGGTGGCCTTCACCCCGGGATACAGGTTGCCGATCGTGGACAGCAGCACCCCGGTCTCACCGAGCGAGGGCAGCACCTGGCCGATGTAGTCCAGGAACGTGGCATTGGGCCCGATGATCAGCACACCGCTCTTGGCCAGCTGCTGACGGTAGGTGTAGAGCAGGAACGCGGCGCGATGCAGCGCGACCGCGGTCTTACCGGTGCCCGGCCCGCCCTGCACGACCATCACGCTCTTGTGCTCCGCGCGGATGATCGCGTCCTGTTCGCTCTGGATGGTTTCCACGATGTCGGACATATGCCCGGTCCGCGCGGCGTTCAGTGCCGCCAGCAGTGCGCTTTCGCTGCCGACACCGCCGTCGGAGGTGGTCGCGCCGGCGCGGCGGGCCGCGTCGAGATCGAGGTATTCGTCGTTGACCGCGGTGACCCGGCGGTTGCGGGAGCGAATATGCCGCCGCCGCGCCACCCCGTCCGGGGCGGCGGTGGTGGCCAGGTAGAACGGCCGGGCCAGCGGGGCCCGCCAGTCCAGCAGCAACGGCTCGTAGTCGTTGTCCTCGTCCAGGATGCCGAGGCGGCCGATATAGCGCTGCTCCGGCCCCTCGTCGCCGTCCGTGATGTCGATGCGGCCGAAGCACAGACCGTGCTCGGCGGCATCGTATTTGGCCAGATCCTCGGTGTAGAGGTGGGTGAACGATTCCCGTTCGGTGCGGGCCTGCGGGGTGCCCCCGGTTTCCAGCAGCACCGTGCGCAGCCGCTGGTCGGCGTAGGCGCGCATACCGTCCAGCCGGTCGTACAGCACCGACAGGTACGCCTGCTCCTGTTCGATATCTCGTGTCGCCGCATCCGGCGGCAACTCGGCGGAGTCCAGGGCGTCGGGGCGTTCCTGGGTGCGGTTGTCGGGCAAGTTCTGGCTCCTTCTCACCCACGGCGGGACAAGCTCGGCGAAACACGACGCTGCGGTGCACATCGGTGATGCTGTGGTGCGCACAGAGTTGTCGAGTCTACTGCGGGTGCCGATCGCATGACGTTCCCGCTGGTCCGGTGGCTGTTGTCAGGAGACGTTGGTGTTGTCGCCGCGGCGGCTGTGCCTCTGGGCCGCCTCGCGCTGTCCCAGCGGTTTGGCCTCGTACATGGCGATATCGGCATCGTGCAGCACCGCTTCCGGGGTGCGGGTGTCACCGGGCTCGAGGGTGGTGACCCCGATGGAGGCATTGACCGCGATCCGGTGGCCGCGCGCGACGATCGGTTCGGCCATGGCCGCACGCAGCCGCTGGACCAGGGGTTCGAGTTCTTCGTCGCCGGGCCGGCCGCCGAGCAGTACGAGGAATTCGTCACCGCCGAGCCGGCCTACCAAGTCCTCGGCGCGCAGCGCGGACCGCAGCCGGTGGGCCACGATGCGCAGCACCGTATCGCCGATCGCGTGACCCATCGTGTCGTTGATCGATTTGAAGCCGTCGAGGTCGATGAACATCACGGTGGACACCCGCCGGTGCGCGCTGCTGGCGGTCAGCGCGCCCGACAGTTGCGACAGGATCAGCGACCGATTGGCCAGGCCGGTCAGCGGGTCGTGGGTGGCCTGGTATTCGAGCTGGCGGCGGCCGGCCAGGTATTCGGTGATATCGGTGTACGAACACACTGCCGCGACGCCCTGTTCGTCCGGGTTCAGCAGCCGGCTCGACACAGCCAGCCAGCGCCGCTGGCCGTCCGGGCGGCCCACCGCGAAGACGAAGCCGGTGATCGTCTCGCCGGTGGCGAGGGTTCGCGCGACCGGGTGCCGGGCGCGCGACATCGGCGCGCCGTTGGCATCCAGCCACTCCAGCGGCAGATCGGCGATCTTGCGTCCGACCACCGGTATCCGTTCATCGATCCCGAGAATGCGGCGGGCGGCGGGATTGGCGGAGGCGATGGTGCCGTCCTGGTAGATCACGGCCACCCCCTCCTCGAGTTGCGCCACCACCGTGGTGAAGTGCTGCTCGGCGCGGAGCTGGGCGCGCTCGGCGCGGCGCTGGGCGGACAGGTCGTGGATGACCACCTGGTAGGCGAGGCGGTCGTGCCAGGCGGTGAGCACCGAGACCGTTTCCACCGGGACCTCGCGGCCGTCCAATGCGAGCAGGATCATCTCGGTGGGTTCGGTGGCTACGCCGGTCGCGGTGAGGGCCGCGATCCGCTCGAACATCGACTGCCGGGAGTCGGGGTGAACGAACCGGGCGATGTGCTGGCCCAGCACCTCGGCGAGATTTTTCGCGCCCATGATCCGCAGGGCGGCGGGGTTGGCATAGACCACGATGCCGCGTTCGTGGACGCAGATTCCGTCCGGGGAATGCTCCACCAGGGAGCGGTACCGATGCGCGAGTTGCTCGGCGGCGGAGGCCCTGCGCTCTCCCATACCAACCCCCTTGTCGGCTGACCCGGACATTCAAACACGGCATAACTCGGGTATCCACACGCATAGAATCGATAGTGCGGACGTGATTTCTCCGATGATCACGCCACAACGTGTTCCCGGCGGGGCCGGACAACCGGGGGCCGGGAGGGAGAAGTCATGGTGGGCACCGGACTCACTACCGATCTTATGTCGATTACCGGGATCGGTGCCGTCACCGGGTACGGATGGGGGCGGGAGACCCTCTGGGAAGGTCTGCTCAGCGGCGTGCCGGCGGCGCGTTTCGAGCCCGGATACGGCCTGGATCCCACGACCGGGGGCTGGGTGGCGCTGGTTCCCGACGACGGCGCCGCGACCGGGGCGGACGGCACCCGATACGGGCGCGCGGTGCTTGCCGCGGTCGCCGAGGCCGTAGCGGACGCGCAGGATCGAGGTTGGTCGCCCGGGCCACGGGTCGGGCTGGTGAATGCGGCCGTGCTGGGTGATGTCCGGCACTGGCTGGCGTTCTCCGGGCCCGGCGGTACGGATTTCCGCGGCCGGGATTTTCTGCGCCTGCTGCCCTCCACGCCGGTTTCGGTGGTCAATCAGGCGTTCGGTTTCACCGGGCCGGTCATCGGTGTTTCGGCCGCCTGTAGTTCGGCGAATGTGGCGATGGTGCAGGCGCAACTGTGGTTCGCCGCCGGACTGGTGGACGATGTGGTGTGTGTGGCCTCGGATCTGTCGGCGACGCCCGAGCTGGTCCGCCAGTTCTGCGCGCTCGGAGCCGCGGTGGTCGATACCGAATCGCTGGACGGCTGCCGGCCCTTCCAGGAGGGCAGCCGCGGGTTCAGTGTGGGGGAGGCGGCTGTCGCGTTCGTGCTCACCCGGGATCCGGTCCCGGCCTACGCAACGGTACTGGGTGGTGCGATGAACAACGAGGCCCACCATGTGGTTTCGCTGGAGCCGAGCCACGACCGGGTCGTGGAGTGCGTGCGCCTGGCCTTGGCCGACGCCGGTGTCGACGCCGCGGATATCCGCTATCTGAACGCGCACGGTACCGGCACCGCCCAGTGCGACCGTGCCGAACGCGACCTGCTCACCCGGGTCTTCGCCGACCGGCCCGCGGTGTACTCGATCAAGCCGCTGGCCGGACACTGCCAGGCGGCCTCGGGTGCGGTGGAACTGGCCGCGGCGGCACTCGGCTACGAACGCGGGGTCATCCCGGCGCCGCCCGCGGTCGCGCCGGCCCATCACCGCATGCTCGACGGTGCCACCGCCGCCGAGCCGGGGCTCACCGCCAAACTGTCGCTGGGGATGGGTGGCAACAATTCCATGGTGGTGCTGGCGCCCGGGTCGCACGCCGCCGCCTGAGTGAGGGCCGGGCAGCCCGCGCGGTCGGCACGCTGAGCCTGCCCGTCCCGGCTCCGGCGGCGCCGGGACGGCGTGGTCCCGTCCATCATCGTGATCGGTGACACGCCCCGGTGGCGCCGCTCGTTGGCCTACGCTGGGGGAGCGAGCCCGTCCGGCCGGCGCAGCCGGTGTGCCGGTTCCCGGGGGATGCCGTGCGGGCACGTCCCGCGCAGCCCGTGGACGTGCCCCGTATCCGCCGGTGGCCGGTTGTCCGGCGAAACTTGTCGGTGGCTCGTCCTAGCATCACCGCGGACGCATCTGCGGCCCGAACCGGCAGGTCCGGCCCGGCCGATGCGGCTGTCCTCCGCGCTGTGGCCCACGACCAGTGGACCGGTCGCGGCGGCTCCATCGAACGGTATTCACGGGCGCGCCTCCGGCGCGACACTTGACGACGCGCCTCCGGCGCGGCGACGAACGATACGAGAAGGGACCCACCTGGTGGCGGAACGCCTGACTGTCCGCGGCGCGCGGGAGCACAACCTCAAAGGGATCGACCTCGATCTACCCCGCGACAGTCTGATCGTCTTCACCGGCTTGTCGGGGTCGGGGAAGTCCAGCCTGGCCTTCGACACGATCTTCGCCGAGGGGCAACGCCGGTACGTGGAATCGCTGTCCGCCTATGCCCGGCAGTTCCTCGGGCAGATGGACAAACCCGATGTGGATTTCATCGAGGGCCTCTCACCCGCGGTCTCGATCGACCAGAAATCCACCAACCGCAACCCGCGCTCCACGGTCGGCACCATCACCGAGGTGCACGACTACCTGCGCCTGCTCTACGCCCGCGCCGGTGTCCCGCACTGCCCGGTGTGTTCGGAACTCATCGCGAAGCAGACTCCGCAGCAGATCGTCGACCAGGTGCTGGCCATGGAGCCCGGCGTCCGGTTCCAGGTGCTGGCTCCGGTGGTGCGCACCCGCAAGGGCGAGTTCGTCGACCTCTTCGACCAGTTGAACTCGCAGGGTTACGCCCGGGTCCGGGTGGACGGCGTGGTGTACCCGCTCACCGATCCGCCGAAGCTGAAGAAGCAGGAGAAACACGATGTCGAGGTGGTGGTGGACCGCCTCGCCGTCAAACCGACTGCCAAACAGCGTCTCACCGATTCCATCGAGACCGCGCTGCGCCTGGCCGACGGGATCGTCGTCCTCGATTTCGTCGACCGCGACGAACACGCGCACGATCGCGAGCGCCGCTTCTCCGAGAAACTGGCCTGCCCCAACGGGCATCCCCTCGATATCGAGGATCTGGAACCGCGATCCTTCTCGTTCAACTCGCCCTACGGCGCCTGCCCCGACTGCACCGGTCTCGGTATCCGCAAAGAGGTGGACCCGGAACTCGTCGTTCCCGACCCGGAACTGAGCCTGGCCGAGGGCGCGATCGCACCGTGGTCGCGCGGGCAGAGTGCCGAGTATTTCGTGCGGCTGCTCTCCGGCCTGGCCGCCGCCCAGGGATTCGATCTGGACACCCCGTGGCGGGAACTGCCGCCGCGGGCGCGTAAAGCGGTGCTCGAGGGCAGTTCGGATCAGGTGCATATCGTCTACACCAACCGATACGGCCGCAAACGCTCCTATTACGCCGATTTCGAGGGCGTCATGCCGTTCCTGCAGCGGCGGCTGGACAACACCGATTCCGAGCAGATGAAGGAGCACTACGAGGGCTATATGCGCGATGTGCCGTGCCCGGTGTGCAACGGGGCGCGGCTGCGGCCGGAAATCCTGGCGGTCACGCTCGCCTCGGACGCGGAGCGCAAATCCATCGCGGAGGTCAGCGAGCTGTCCATTCGCGACTGCGCCCAGTTCCTGAACGCGCTGACGCTGGGGGAGCGGCAGGCGGCGATCGCCGGTCAGGTGCTCAAAGAGGTCCAGGCCCGGCTGGGTTTCCTGCTCGATGTCGGGCTCGACTATCTGACTCTGTCCCGGGCTGCGGCGACGCTGTCCGGTGGGGAAGCGCAGCGCATCCGGCTCGCCACCCAGATCGGCTCCGGGCTGGTCGGCGTGCTGTACGTGCTGGACGAACCGTCGATCGGCCTGCACCAGCGGGACAACCGGCGGCTCATCGAAACGCTGACGCGGCTCAAGAACCTCGGCAACACCCTGATCGTGGTGGAACACGACGAGGACACCATCCGCGCCTCGGACTGGGTCGTCGATATCGGCCCGTTCGCCGGCGAGCACGGCGGTCAGGTCGTGCACAGCGGGCCGTATTCGGAGCTGCTCGCCGACAAGAATTCGCTGACCGGCGCCTACCTCTCCGGCCGGGAGCGGATCGAGCTCCCGCTGATGCGGCGTCCGATGAACAAGAAACGGCGCGTCACCGTCGTCGGGGCGACCGAGAACAACCTGCGCGGGATCGATGTGGCCTTCCCGCTGGGTCTGCTCACCGCCGTCACCGGTGTGTCCGGTTCCGGTAAATCCACGCTGGTCAACGACATCCTGGCGACCGTCATGGCCAACAAACTCAACGGCGCGCGACAGGTCCCCGGCCGGCACACCCGGGTCAACGGGCTCGACCAGCTGGACAAACTGGTGCGAGTGGACCAGTCGCCGATCGGCCGGACCCCGCGCTCCAACCCGGCCACCTACACCGGGGTGTTCGACAAGATCCGCAGCCTGTTCGCGGCCACCACCGAGGCCAAGGTCCGCGGTTACCAGCCCGGGCGGTTCTCCTTCAATGTGAAGGGCGGCCGGTGCGAGGCGTGCTCCGGCGACGGGACCCTCAAGATCGAGATGAACTTCCTGCCGGATGTCTACGTCCCGTGCGAGGTCTGCCAGGGTGCCCGCTACAACCGGGAAACCCTGGAGGTGCACTACAAGGGCAAGACCATCGCCGAGGTGCTCGATATGCCGATCGAGGAGGCCGCCGAATTCTTCGAACCGGTGACCTCGATCCATCGCTATCTGGCCACACTGGTCGATGTCGGGCTGGGCTATGTGCGGCTCGGGCAGAGCGCGACCACGCTGTCCGGTGGTGAGGCACAGCGCGTGAAACTATCGGCCGAACTGCAGAAACGCTCCAACGGCCGCACGGTCTACATCCTCGACGAGCCCACCACGGGCCTGCATTTCGAGGACATCCGCAAACTCCTCGCGGTGATCAACGGCCTGGTCGACAAGGGCAATACGGTGATCGTCATCGAACACAACCTGGACGTCGTCAAAACCGCGGACTGGGTGATCGATATGGGTCCCGAAGGCGGTTCCGGCGGCGGCACGGTGGTCGCCGAGGGAACCCCCGAGGACATCGCCGCGTCCCCCGACAGCTACACGGGGCAGTTCCTGAAGGAGATCCTGGAGCAGCCCGCGGCCACCGGATCGGCGTCGAAGGGCGGCGGCGCGGTGACACCGGATGCCGCACCGCGGAAGGCCGCGGCGAAGAAGGCGCCGGCAGCGAAGAAAACAGCGAAGACCGCCGCGCCGGCGGAAACGAGTAAGACCGCCGCGAAAGCACCGGATGCGCAGAAAGCGAAACGTCTGGCACGTAAGGCGGCTGCACTGCGCTGACAGGTTCCGCACCGCGACCGTCGTGCTCGGCTCGGCGGTCGCGGCCGGTGTCTGCCGGACCGATGTGGGAGCCGACTGCCTGCGCGGAACGGGACGGTGTACTGGTCCCGGCGTGGCAGTCCAGGTGATCGGTGCCTCGCTCCACCAGTGGTGCTGCCGGCCTGGGGCAGGTCAGTGGACCGGGCCGGTGTATTTCTCGCCGGGGCCGGCTCCGGGGGCGTCGGGGACCGCGGAACTCTCGCGGAAGGCTTTCTGGAGCGACTGCAGGCCCTCGCGCAGCGGTCCGGCATGCGGTCCGAGGTATTCCACCGACGCCGTGATCAGCCCCGCCAGCGCGGTGATCACGCGCCGCGCCTCGTCCATATCGCGGTGCGGGCTGTTCTCCGGGTCGGCGTCGCTGAGCCCGAGCTTTTCGGCGGCCGAACTCATCAGCATCACCGCGGCGCGGCTGATCACCTCCACGGCGGGGATATCGGCCAGTTCGCGCACGTCGGTATCGGGCTGTTCGGTCATGCAGTTCAGACTAGGCGTGCCCCGAGCGGTGACCCGGCCGGGCCGCGGGTGATGTGTGCCGCGCGACTCTTTTCCGAAACGCTGATCGGCGGGCCGTGCGGATACCGCGTGCCGCGGGGGTCGGCCGGGGCCGGGTCGCCTCGGCAACATCTCGAGCGGCATGCGGTCGATAGGCGGCTGCGGGTCTGCTGGGAGACCGCCGCGGGAAGCCTGGACGGTGCGACGGCAGGGTGGTGCACGACGTCGCTCGCCCTGTCGGGCCAGGATGCGGCGTCGGCACTGCGCTGCAGTCCTCCGTGCCGCCCGCGACACCGTCGCGGAACTTGCGGTCGAGGCCTTGCGGCGCTCAGCTGCCGAGTGATCCGGCGGGGCCCGCGGATCCTGCCGCGCGCAGGATCCGCAACTGGCCTATCTCGGTCGCGTTTTTCAGCAGTTCCACATTGACCCAGGCCGCCAAGTGGGCGACGGTGAGTCCGGCATCTGCCGGCCAGGGGTAGGACGTGGCCCGTTCGAGCTCCGTGTCGTCGCAGCCGTCGAGGATGTGGAGCCAGCGCGCGCGGAGTTCGTTCAACCAGGTCAGTGCCGCAGTGGTGTCGCCCGGCCAGTGGACCTCGGTGCGGTCGGGAATCGACTTTCCCTCGGCGTGCGCGATTGCCGAACTCCACCACCAGCCGATATGCCAGGTCAGCCAGGCGATCGTGGTTGCCGGGACGGGTTCGGGTTCGGTATCGGCGAAATCCGGCCGCCACCTCCCGTCCGTGCCGCGGTGGACCGTCCAGATCACTTCCGCGGGCGCCCAGTGGGTATCGTCGTCGGTCAGGACCTCGAAATGCAGCTGGGACAGCGACCAGACCAGGTCGAATTGCCAGCGCAGCAGGTCACGTCGGCTGCTCACGAGTGTCGAGCCTGGCAGGCGTGCCGGGTGCGGGCAACCGGTTTCCGTACCGGCCGCGGTAGCGCGATTCGTTGATCCGGCGGAGAACTGTTAAACTTTTCGGCGACGACCGCCCCGGGCCTGTCCGGGGCAAACAAGTGGAGCCCGACTCCCACCGTTGCCGGCGAGTGATCGCCTGGTGAAACGGTCCGGTCACCCGCCCTGGAGGGTGGGTTCACGATCTCGCACGACGAGGTTGTGGCGTAGGCGTCCAGCCTGCGTGCGCCGGTCGACATCGGGCCCCGTGGCGGTGAAATACCGCACCGGGGCTTTCGTGTTGAACCAGGGGTTCATTTCGAGCGGTCGTCGAACGAGACCGCTAGACCTAGGAGGCCCCATCAGCACTGAGACCCGCATCAACGATCGCATCCGTGTTCCCGAGGTCCGGCTCATCGGACCCGGCGGTGAACAGGTTGGGATCGTGCGTGTTGAAGATGCACTACGCGTCGCCCTGGAGGCAGACCTCGACCTCGTAGAGGTCGCACCGGACGCCCGTCCGCCGGTCTGCAAGATCATGGACTACGGCAAGTTCAAGTACGAGACCGCGCAGAAAGCGCGCGAGTCCCGGAAGAACCAGGTCCAGACCGTGATCAAGGAACAGAAGCTGCGGCCCAAGATCGACGATCACGACTACGAGACCAAGAAGCGCAATGTGGTGCGGTTCCTGGAAGCCGGGTCGAAGGTCAAGGTCACCATCATGTTCCGGGGGCGCGAGCAGTCCCGGCCCGAACTCGGTTTCCGGCTGCTTCAGCGGCTGGCCTCCGATGTGGCGGAATTGGGTTTCGTCGAGACCTCGGCCAAGCAGGACGGCCGCAACATGACGATGGTCCTCGCCCCGCACAAGGGTGCGAAGACGCGGGCCAAGGCCGCCGAGGATTCGGTCCGGTCGCAGCCCGGCGCGGCCCCGAATGCCGGTCGGCCGGTCGCGCAATAACAACGGCGTAGCCGTGCACACTGCGGCGTCGAGCCGCACACAACCGCGGCGCACGCCGCAGCGCTATTGCGTCGAGCCTGCAATAACGCTGATCAGTACACCTGGTCCGCCCCTGCGCGGGCACGACACAGATTGAGGTTGCCATGCCGAAGATGAAGAGCCACAGCGGCGCTTCGAAGCGTTTCAAGGTGACCGGTAAGGGCAAGCTGCGCCGTCAGCAGGCCAACCGCCGGCACCTGTTCGAGTACAAGTCCTCCCGCCGGACTCGTCGTCTGGAAGGCACGGAGGCCGTCGCCCCGGCCGACGTCCGCCGGGTGAAGAAGCTGCTGGGTATCTGATTCCCTTCCCGGGGCAGATACCGTCCGGTACCGCACACGCGACCGGACGCCGATGAACCGACCCACTCGGGTGCGCACGACGGGCACCCCCAAGATCGATTAGGACTGACCAGTGGCACGCGTCAAAAGGGCCGTCAACGCTCAGAAGAAGCGCCGTTCCATCCTTGAGGCCTCCAAGGGTTACCGTGGGCAGCGCTCGCGGCTGTACCGCAAGGCCAAGGAACAGCAGCTGCACTCGCTCACCTACGCCTACCGGGACCGCCGGGCCCGCAAGGGTGATTTCCGTAAGCTGTGGATCGCCCGGATCAACGCCGCGGCCCGCGCGAACGACATCACCTACAACCGCTTCGTGCAGGGCCTGAAGGCCGCCGGTGTGGAGGTCGACCGCAAGAACCTCGCCGAGCTGGCCGTCTCCGACGCCGAAGCGTTCGCCGGCCTGGTCGCCGTCGCCAAGGCCGCGCTGCCCGCGGACGTCAACGCCCCGGCCGCCTGAGTCGTAGATTCCCCCGCCGGACCCGGTCCGGCTGTCTCGAAGGCCCCCTCCTCCGGGAGGGGGCCTTCGTCCTGTTCGAACCGGCTTTACGCGGCCATGGGATGCACGACGACGCTCGGGGCCGCTGGCCCGCCGCCGGTCCGGAATGTCACACGTTCAGCCAGAGGCTTCCTTCATGTCGGCAGCCCATATCTCCGCCCAGGCCGTCAGCGGTTGCAGATGGTCGATCAGCGCATTTCCCAGCTCGGTCAGCGTGTAACCGGCAGTGGCCCGCTCGACGATATGCGTCTCGCTCAGTTCGTGTAGCCGGCGGGTCAGCAGGCTGGAGGACATGTCGTCGCATCGGGCGCGGAGTTCCCGGAAGGTGAGCGGTCCGGTCGCGCGATGGAGTTCCCAGAGCACGCGCAGCGTCCAGCGGCGGCCGATGAGGTCGAGCAGGGCCATGATCGGTCGTCCGGTGGCGGATCCACGGACCGGATTTCCGGGTTCGGGTATCGAGGACACGGCGGATCCGGCTCAGCTGGATTGTGCGGGGAGGGGGGACCGGTCCAGTAGGTCTCGCATCGCGCCCATGGCCGCTCGCAGTGTGGAATACGGCCGGAGGAACAAGGTGACGTGCACCAGTCGACCGGCCGGGTCGCGTTCCTCGTGGAGGACGCCCTGCACCTCGTCGCCCGCGGCGTGTGCCGTGAATCGGGAGAACGCCTCCGGCCCATCGCTCCATCGGTGGGTTTGGCCGGGATTTTCGAGGACCTCGGAAATCAGCCGGATCATGTGCAACGCGGCGTCGCGCCCGGCGTAATCCGCGACCGGGCTGGAGAATACGAGCTCCGCGGTGGACGTCTGTGCCAGCTGTTCCGTGTTCCCGGACTGCCATGCCGAAAGGATCGGGGAAGTCTCCATGCCTCTATAATAGAGGCATCATCGGAAACGGTCCCGGGCGGGCTGCACGGTGGTCACCGTGCGGGTACCTCAGGCTTTGCGGGTCTCGGCCTGTTGTCATCGGGTGCGGGCCCGGCGGCCGATCTGAACGTCGGAACACAACAGAAAACACAACTCCGGACGAGAGCGTCTTCGCCCAGGGGGCGTCCACCTGGTCCGCGTCCATCGACACGACGAGATGGCACAGCATGCCGACGGCGAAGAAATCCTGCACCTGCTGGACATCGGCTCCTGACGCGCTGCGGACGTACTCGACCGATCGCGCGTAGCCGCCGCTGGGCCGGCGCGGTCGATCGTCCCGCCGGAGCCGACGGGTGGCAGCGGCAGTGTGGCGATGTCCCATGGGTCCCCGCACTACGATCTACGGGTGCGTGGTCAACAGGAAGCCATCGACTGGCGCAATTCCCGCGTCGTCGCCGCCGCGAAGCTGCACCGGGGGGCGGCGCGGAAGAAGGCGGGGCAGTTCCTGGCCGAGGGTGCCAACTCGGTCGAGGCGGCGGTGGACACCGGTCGCGTCCGTGAACTGTTCTACTCCGCGGACGGCGCCGAACGGGAGCATGCCCTTATCGCCGGGGCGGCGGCCGCGGGGGTGCGGACCACGCTCGTCACCGATCGGGCCGCGCAGGCGCTGGGGGAGACCGTCACACCACCCGGATTGGTCGCGGTCTGCGATCTGGTCGATGTGCCGCTCGAACGCATCGTGGCGACCGGCGTGGAGACGCCGCGGATACTGGCGGTGCCGGTCGGGATAGCGGATCCGGGGAATGCGGGGACCCTGATCAGGGTGGTCGACGCGGTGGGTGCGGACGCGGTGGTGCTGGCCGGGGACAGCGTCGACCCGCACAACGGGAAATGTGTGCGCTCGTGCGCGGGCAGTCTCTTCCACGTGCCGATCGCCCGGGATCGCGAGACCCATGCGGTGCTCGACCGGATCGAAGCCGCCGGGATCGCCACGGTGGCCACCGCGGCCGACGGCGAGCTGGACCTCGACGACGCCGGCGACGTGTTCACCGGGCCCGTCGCCTGGTTGTTCGGCAACGAAGCCCACGGTCTCGATCCGGACGTCACGCGCCGGGCCCGGCACCGGATCCGGATTCCGATCAGGGGCCGGGCCGAAAGCCTGAATCTCGCCACGGCCGCCGCGATCTGCCTGTACGCGAATTCCCGCGTGCGGTACGCGGACCGATAGCCGACGGGAAGCGTCCGGTCAGCTACGCCGGTCGGCGACGGCGCGTTGCAGGACGTCGACCGCATCGTTCACCCGGTTGATGACGAACAGTTCGGTACTTCGGTCGCGGAGGTCGATCCGGAGCCGGGTGCGCATGCCGCCGTCGAATTTGTTGCCGCTGGGCGCTTCCGTGCCGACGGCGGCCACATCCGAGAGGGCGATATGGCAAGACCGGCCGCCGGTGAGTGCGTCGAAATGGGACGGCTCGAACAGGATGCGCTCGCCGGTGAGGTAGAGCCTGCCGCCGACCGCGCGGTGAGCGGACTGTGTCCGGTTGGCCAGCCGCTTCCAGGTAATCGTTTCCGAGGCGGTCAATTTCGGTGACTTCATCCAGATCCCCACAGTTGTGGATGATACGTGCGCGCCTCTGGGCCGGAGGGCGCTTCCGTAGGCTCGGACGGCGGGCGGTCGGGCCGCGGGTTCAGCTGCCGTGCTCGTACAGGTCGGTGAGGATCTCTTCGGCCCAGTCGGCGGCGATGGCCCCCGGTCCGGTGACGCGCAACGCGGTCATCACGGTGAGCAGCATGCCCGACGACAAGAATCGGCGGGCATCGGCGACCGAGGCGCCGGTCAGCTCACGGACCAGGCGATAGATCCGGCCGTATCGCTCGCGGGCGACCGGGCCGATCTCCGGATCGCCCCCGGCCGCGAAGCCGTGCAGGAGTAGCTGGAGCAGGTCCCGGTCGGCCAGGAACTGGTCGTAGGCATCGGACATCGCGCTCATCGGTTCGCGGTCGCCGGCGTCGGCCGCGGCTTCGGTGAAGATGGCTTCGATCCGATCGCAGACCTGCCCGAACGCGGCCAGGAACAGTCGCTGTTTGGAGCCGAAGAGGCGGATGACGTACGGCTGGGAGACGCCCGCGCGGCGAGCGATCTCGTCGGTGCGGGTGGCGGTGTAGCCGGTTTCGGCGAAGGCGGCGACCGCGGCCGCCAATACCTGGGCGCCGCGTTCCTCGGCGGTCATCCTGGTCCTGGTCGATTCCGGCATGGTCCTCCTCGGTGGTTCTTCTCGGCTGTTGACATGTTATCAGTCGATGCATACCGTTGGCAGTGAGATAGTTATCATTCAATTACAACAAGGATTTCGATATGACTGAACAGCTGATATCGCCCCCGGTTGTCACTCCTGCACACACCGCGGCCGAGCCGAGTCGCGGTACCGGAGTGCCGCGCCGGCCACTGGCCGCCGTCCTCGCGGCGGTCGGAATTCCGATGTTCATGGTCACCTTGGACAACCTGGTGGTCACCAATGCGTTGCCGGTGATCCGCACCGAACTGGGCGCTTCGCTCAGCGATCTGCAGTGGTTCGTCAACGCGTACACGCTGTCGTTCGCGGCGCTGCTGCTCACCGCGTCCGCGCTCGGCGACCGGCTGGGCCGGCGCCGGATCTTCCTCGGCGGTATCACGTTGTTCACCCTCGCCTCCGCCGCCTGCGCGCTGGCCACCGATCCGGGCATGCTCGTCGCGGCCCGGGTGGTGCAGGGGCTCGGTGGCGCGGCGGTGATGCCGCTATCGCTCACCCTGCTCTCCGGCGCCGTGCCGGAACGCCTGCGCAGCGCGGCCATCGGGATCTGGGGCGGGATCGCGGGACTCGGGGTCGCCCTGGGACCGCTGCTCGGCGGCGCGGTCGTCGACGGTTTGAGCTGGCAGTGGATCTTCTGGGTGAACGTGCCGATCGGGATCCTGGTCCTGCCGCTGGTGGCCTGGGCGTTGCGCGACGCACGCGGCGGCGCGGGCCGGCTGGACCCGCTGGGGCTGGTCCTGGCGTCGGCCGGAGTGGTCGCGATCGTCTGGGGGATCGTGCACGGCGCGGACGACGGATGGAGTTCGTTCGGTGTGCTGGGTGCGCTCCTGGGCGGCGCGATCCTGCTGGCGGCGTTGATCGGCTGGGAACACCGGGCCGCCGCGCCCATGCTGGCACCGCGCCTGTTCCGGATCCGGGCCTTCAGCGTCGCGAATGTGGTCGCCTTCGCGTTCTCCGTCGGGGTGTTCGGGGCGATCTTCCTGCTCGCGCAGTATTTCCAGGTGGTGCAGGGCTACAGCCCGCTGGAATCCGGTATCCGCACCACGCCGTGGACCATGGCCCCGATGGTCGTGGCACCGCTCGCGGGCCTGGTGATCGACCGGGTCGGCGCCCGGGTCCTGCTGGTGACCGGGCAGGTGATGCTGGCGGCGGCGCTGGCCTGGATTGCCGCGATCACGACGGTCGACCTCGGCTACAGCTCCTTCGTCGCCCCGCTCCTGCTCGCCGGGGTCGGGATGGGACTCACATTCGCGCCGCTGGCGACCGTGGTGATGGCCGCGGTACCGGAGGCGGACCGCTCGGTGGCCTCGGGCACCAACAACACGGTGCGTGAGGTCGGGGTGGCCATGGGTATCGCGGTACTGGCCTCGGTCTTCGCCTCCTACGGCGCCTACACCGACCCGCAGGGATACGTCGACGGCCTGGTGCCCGCGGTCTGGGTGGGCGCGGGGATCGTGGCGGCCGGGGCCTTGGCGGCGGTACTGCTGCCGGGGCCCGTCCGGCGCGGATAACGCGACCCGGTGATCGGCGGCGCGCTCGCGGGTGGGCCGCCGATCAGCGTTCGGGGACCGTCACCAGGGTGTCGTCTTCTGCGCCGGCGGGGACGGGCCGGGGCAGGGCGCGCGACCGGCGTCCTGCCGTGCTTGCGTACAGCACGACAAGCAGCAGGCTGAACCAGACGTATCCGTTGCCGACCACTTTCTCCCACACCGACCAGTCGAGCTCCCGCCCGTCGTTGCCGGGGAGATCATTGTGTTCGGCCAGGACGAACACCACCGCGGTGGCGGCCGCCGCGGCATACCAGCCGCGGGCCTGCTGCCAGGGGCGTGTGGTGGCGTAACCGGCCATCGCGAGCAGGGTCGGCGCCACCCACACCCAGTGGTGTGACCAGGAGATCGGCGATATCAACAGCGCGACCACCGCGTTGACCGCGAGGGCGATCATCGGCGGGGCGCCGGTGCGCCGGATGGCGACCACGGCCAGGGCGACCAGTGCCACCGCGGCCAGCAGCCACAGGGCCGTGGCCAGGGTGCCGGTGATCTCGAAGCGCGCGAGCACGGCCTGGATGGACTGGTTGGTCTGGAACTCCGACCCGCTCAGCCCGCCCACATTGCCGAAGCCGCCGAACCAGTACCGCACGGATTCGTCGGGCATCACCGCGAAGCCGATGATCGTGGCCACCGCCCCGCTGATCGCGGCGGTCGCCGCGGCCTTGTAGTCCTTGCGGATCAGGAAGAACAGCACGAACGCGGCGGGGGTGAGTTTGATCGCGGCCGCGATGCCGAGCAGCATGCCGCGCGGCCAGCGCGGATTGCGCGTCAGGCAATCGGCCGCCACCAGGCCCATCAGGATCAGATTGACCTGGCCGAAGTCCAGGGTCGACCACACGGGTTCCAGCAGCAGGGCCAGCGGGGTGGCGGTCGCGCAGACCACCAGCGCGAGTTTGCGCTGATCCTGGCGGGGCCACAACTGCCGCGCCACCAGGAACAGGGTCAGGGCCAGGGCACCCACCGAGACCGCGAGGTAGGCGATCACCGCCGTCGCCCACGGCAGCAGCGCGTAGATACCGAGGGCCAGCGCGGCGAACGGCGGATAGATGAACGGCAGGCTGATATCGGCGGCCGTTTCCGGCAGATGCCCGTAGAGGTCACCGCCGGCGCGCCACTCCTCGACGCCGAGCCGGTACACCTCCAGGTCGATGTACTCCCCGCTGATGGCGCGGAACGGATCGATGGGTCGCGACATGCATACCCACGTCACGATCACCGCTAGCAGCGGTAGCAGCCAGATCGCCTGCCGGCGGGCACGTCCGGCGAGCGTCTCGGTGCGGGTCGGGGCGTTCGTCATCGCAGAGGACTTTACCGGTTCGAGGTGTCCGCGCAGCGGGCAGTGATCGCCGGGGGATATCCGCGTGAACCGGGCACCGGCCATCGAATACGATTCCACCAGCAGCAATACGGGCGCCGGGGCCTACCGGGGTCCGCTCACAGATGCCTAGGGGAGAGACGAGTAGACCGTGGCCGACGACACCGACGCAGGCGCAGCGACCGGCGGGCAGGAATCCGCGCTCACCGAGGAAGCCCTGGCCGCCGCGGCCGCGGCCGCCGAGAAAGCCTTCGCGGCCGCCGCCGATCTGGACGCCCTCGCCGCCGCCAAAACCGAGCATATGGGCGGCCGATCGGCGATCTCGCTGGCGCAGCGGTCGCTGGGCAGCCTGCCGAAGTCCGAGAAAGCCGACGCCGGTAAACGGGTCAATATCGCGCGGGGACGGGTCTCGCGGGCCTTCGAGGAGCGGCAGGGCATCCTGCTCGCCGAACGCGATGCGGCGGTCCTGGTCGCCGAGGCGATCGATGTCACCCTCCCGGCCGACCGCGGTCCGGTCGGCGCCCGGCATCCGATCACCGTGATCTCCGAGCAGATCGCCGATGTGTTCGTCGCGATGGGCTGGGAGGTCGCCGAGGGCCCCGAGGTGGAGACCGAGCATTTCAACTTCGATGCGCTGAACTTCCTGCCCGACCACCCCGCGCGCACCATGCAGGACACCTTCCATATCGCGCCGGAGGGGTCGCGGCAGGTGCTGCGCACCCACACCTCGCCCGTGCAGGTGCGGTCCATGCTCGAACGCGACCTGCCGGTCTACGTCGTCTGCCCCGGCCGGACCTTCCGCAACGACGAACTGGACGCCACCCACACCCCGGTGTTCTCCCAGGTCGAGGGCCTGGCCATCGACAAGGGCCTGACCATGGCGCATCTGCGCGGCACGCTCGACGCGTTCGCGCGGGCGCTGTTCGGCCCCGATACCACCACCCGGATCCGGCCCAACTACTTCCCGTTCACCGAACCCTCGGCCGAGGTCGACGTGTGGTTCCCGGACAAGAAGGGCGGCGCCGGCTGGGTCGAATGGGGCGGCTGCGGCATGGTCAACCCGAAGGTGCTGATCGCCAGCGGTATCGACCCCGACGAATACAGCGGTTTCGCGTTCGGGATGGGCCTGGAACGCACGCTGCAGTTCCGCAACGGTATCCCCGATATGCGCGACATCGTCGAGGGCGACGTGCGGTTCACCCTGCCCTTCGGTATCCGGTCCTGATCTTCCGAGCGAGAGAGCGAACGTCACAGTGCGAGTAGCGCAATCCTGGCTGACCGAAACGATCCGCCGCACCGTCCCCGACTGGTCGGTGACACCGGAGGAGCTCGACGCCGGCTTCGTCCGGGTCGGGCTCGAGGTCGAGGAGGTCGACCGGCTCGAACGGGTGGGCGGTGAGATCGAGCATCCGCTGGTGGTCGGGCGGGTCGCCGAGATCACCGAACTCACCGAGTTCAAGAAACCCATCCGGTTCTGCAAGGTCGATATCGGAGCGCCCGAGCTCCAGGAGATCGTCTGCGGAGCGACCAATTTCGCGGTCGGCGATCTGGTGGTCGTGGTACTGCCCGGCGGCGTGCTGCCGGGCGGTTTCGCCATCTCCTCGCGCAAGACCTACGGCCATGTGTCCAACGGCATGATCTGCTCGGTCGCCGAACTCGGTATCGGCAAGGACCATTCCGGCATCCTCGTGCTCGAACCGGGAACCGCCGAACCGGGCACCGATGCCAACGAGCTGCTGGGCCTCGACGACACCGTTATCGAGCTGAACATCACCCCCGACCGCGGCTACTGCTTCTCAGTCCGCGGGCTGGCCCGGGAACTGGCCTGCGGTTTCGACCTCGAATACGCCGATCCCGCCGTCCGCACGCTGCCCGAGGGTCCCGAGGCGTGGCCGGTGCGGGTGGAGCCGGAGTCGCAGTGCACGCGGTTCGGGGTCCGCCGGGTGACGGGTGTCGACCCGGCCGCGGTGAGCCCGTGGTGGCTGCAGCGGCGGTTGCTGCTGGCCGGCGTGCGGCCGATCTCGCCGGCGGTCGATGTGACCAACTATGTGATGCTCGAGCTCGGCCAGCCGCTGCACGCGTTCGATGCCGCGAAACTCGCCGGTGGCCTGGTGGTCCGCCGGGCGCAGGCCGGGGAAAAGCTGCGCACCCTCGACGACAGCGAACGGGAACTCGATCCCGAGGATGTGGTGATCGCCGACGACACCGGGGTCGTCTCGCTGGCCGGGGTGATGGGCGGTGCGTCCACCGAGGTGAGTGCCGAGACCACCGAGGTGGTGCTCGAGGCCGCCACCTGGGATCCGCTGCTCATCTACCGCACCGCGCGGCGGCACAAACTGGTGTCGGAGGCGAGTAAACGCTACGAGCGGGTGGTGGATCCGGAACTCAACCTCGCCGCGCTGGACCGCGCCGCCACCCTGCTCGCCGATATCGCCGGTGGGACGGTCGAGCCGGCCCTGACCGATGTGCGCACCGACCTGGCGCCGGTCGAACCGATCCGCATCGATATCGATCTGCCCGACCGGGTGGCCGGTGTCCACTACGCGCCCGGCACGTCCGCGCGCCGTCTCACTCAGATCGGCTGCCATGTGGAGGTCGATGTGGACGAGACCAGCGGGCACGGCCAGCTGGTGGTCACCCCGCCGAGCTGGCGGCCGGACCTGGCGCAGCCCGCCGACCTGGTGGAAGAGGTGCTGCGGCTGGAGGGCCTGGAACAGATTCCGCTGGTGCTCCCGCAGGCCCCGGCCGGCCGCGGCCTGACCGCGGTCCAGCGGCGCCGCCGCGCGGTGAGCCGGGCGCTGGCCTTCGCGGGCTGCGTCGAGGTGCTGCCCCCGGTTTTCCTGCCCGCGGACGTTTTCGACACCTGGGGGCTGGAAGCCGGCGACCCGCGCCGCACGACCACCCGGGTGCTGAACCCGCTGGATGTCGAGCGCGCCGAACTGGCCACCACCCTGCTGCCGGGGCTGCTCGAGGTCGCCGCCCGCAATATCTCCCGCGGCGCCCGCGATCTCGCGCTCTACGGGATCGCCCAGGTGGTCCTGCCCGGGCCGGAGACCAAACCGGTGGCACCGCTGCCGGTGGACCGCCGCCCGACGGATGCCGAGGTCACCGAGCTGCTGGACTCGCTGCCCGAACAACCGCAGCATGTGGCCCTGGTGCTGACCGGCCGCCGGGAACCCCGGGGCCCGTGGGGGCCGGGCCGGGCCGCCGAAGCCGCCGATGCCTTCGCCCTGGCCGATGTGATCGGCGAGGCCGCCGGGGTCCGGATCGACCGCCGTCCCGGAAAGTACCTGCCCTGGCATCCCGGTCGCTGCGCCGAACTGGTGGTGGACGGCACGGTCGTCGGATACGCGGGCGAGCTGCACCCCGGTGTGCTGGAACGGTCCGGGCTGCCGCCGCGTACCTGTGCGGTGGAACTCGACCTGGATGCCCTGCCGCTGGTCGAATCCCGGCCGGCGCCGGCGATTTCCCCGTTCCCCGCTGTACTGCAGGATGTCTCGGTCACGGTGCCGGCGGAAACCCCGGCGGCGGCGGTCGAGACGGCCCTGCGGTCCGGCGGTGGCGAACTGCTCGAGGACATCGCGCTGTTCGATGTCTACGAGGGCGCACAAGCCGGGGAAGGCCGTAAATCGTTCACCTACGCGCTGCGGTTCCGGGCGACCGACCGCACCCTCACCGAGGACGAGGCCAGTGCCGCCCGCGACGCCGCGGTGGCCGCCGCCGCGGATGCAGTCGGCGCGGTGATCCGTTCGTAAGCGTGCCGCCGCATCCGCTCCGGCCGTGCCCGGTCTGCGCCCGGCTGTGCCTGCGGGGCAAGGGAGTTTGTGCCTGCGGGGCAACGGAGTTCCGGTCCGTCCGAACGGACGGACCGGACGTCGTAGGCTGGTCGTATGAGTGAACCGAGCGCAGGCGATCCGGGCGCGCTCGCCGCGCGGTTGGCGGCCCTGCCCGACGAACAGTTGCTGGCCGTACTGGTCGTCGCCACGGCGGGCCGGGAGAACCTGGCGCCCCTGTACGAAGCGGTCACCCGGCTGCTGTCCGAAACCGGGCAGAGCGGCCCGGCCACCGGTGTGATTCCCGGCACCGATATGCCTCCCGGCTATGGTGCGGCCGCCGATTTCGGGTCATCGTCGCAGGTCACCGGTGGTATCGGCGCAGCAGTCGCTGATTCGGCCGCCGCCGGTGGGACCGCGGGTGGTTACACCTCGAGCGGTGTGCCGACGTTCGGTTCGCTACGCGATAAGGTCGAGCGGCGCATCGGCACCGCGTTCGGCACCCGGGAACTCGATCGGCAGACCCCGGCCGGCCGCGGCGCCGAGCAACAGTGGGAAGCGCGTGAACAGGCCGCGCGGGAACGTCTGGAACAGATTCGTACCTCCCTGCACGAGGGCGAAGGGTCGTGATCCCGCCGGCCCCCGCGCCGGAGAACAAGGGATGGACCTATGAGCGAAACCGCTGACGCGGCTGCCCGTGTCATCGCCGACCGGCTGCTCGACGCCCAGGTGCGATGGCTGCTGGACGAGGTCAGTGGCGACCGGTTCGCCGAAGTCGTCGCCCGCGATGTGGCGGCCGTCCTGGACGTGGCGGCCACCGTGAACGCCGGGGATGTGGTGGAGGTCGAACAGCTCGAAACCACCGTGGCCACGGTCGTCGACAAGGTCGGCGGTAGTGCCGTGCTCGCCGATACGGTCGGGGTGTTCGCCGACGCGATCTACGACAGTATCGCCGCCAACGAGGACCATACGCTCGGCGAACTCGTCGAACGCGAACCCGTCGAGGCGCTGCTGCAGAAGATCGTCGATATGCACCAGACCCAGGAGCGGGTTCTGGAACGGCTCACCGACAGCCCGCTGGTGGCCACGGTGGCCTCCAAATTCGTGGACAAACTGGTCGGCGATTTCGTGGAGGCCAATCGGCAGCGGGCGGAGAAGATCCCCGGGATGGGGACCTTGATGTCGATCGGCCAGTCCGCGGCCGATCGCGCCCGCAAGGCCGCCGAGAGCAACACGATCCTGGGTGATATCGCGGGTAAGGGCGCCATGTACGCGCTCAAACGGACCAACAACGCGATCCGCGAGATGCTGCGCGACGCCCCCGTGCACGACGCCACGATGGAATTCTGGGATCTGCACGCCGACGAACCGATCAGCGGTCTGCGCGAATACCTGACCAAGCAGGACCTCAACGAGCTGGTCCGGCTCTGCTACCGGATCGCGGTGACCACCCGGGAGAAGGAGTACTTCGGCCTGCTGGTGGCCGAATGCGTGCAGGTGTTCCACGAGAAATATCGCGAGCACACCCTGGCTGCCGTGCTCGGCGAACTGGGGTTGACGGGCGAGGATATCGTCACCGAGATCCTGCGGTACGGACCCGCGGTCGTCGAGGCCGCCAAGCGCGACGGGGTGCTGGAAGGTCTCCTCCGGGAGCGCCTCGAGCCGTTCTACTACTCGGACGAGGTGCTGAAGATCCTGACCGTACCCGCGTAACGGTGCGTGATCCGAACCGGTTGCCCGCGGGTTCCGGGTCAGGCCGAGGGCGAATGGATCTGTGCCGATTCTTTCTCCCGGGCCGCCTGCGCGGCCAGCAGATCGCGGATCTCGATCAGCAGCTCGGTATCGGTCGGCACGGGCTTGTCCGAATCGGCGCCTTTGCGGGCCAGATACCGCTTCTGCACCGTTTTCATCGGCAGGATGAGCGCGAAATACAGCACCGCCGCGACCATCACGAAATCGATGGCGGCGCCGATGATGGGGCCCAGTGCGATGAAGGTCGCGGGCTTGCCCGCGATCAGGGTGACACCGAAACCGAGGTGGCTGTTACCGCCCAGGACGGCCAGCAGGGGTTCCAGCACACCCTTGGTCACCGAACTGACGATCGCGGTGAACGCGGTGCCCATCACCACGGCGACAGCGAGGTCGATGACGTTGCCGCGCATCAGAAAGTCTTTGAAACCCTTGAGCATGAACTCAACTCCGTATCGCACGTTGCTTTTGCCGCCGGTCGGCGAACCGGTGCCGGCGCTACCCGGGCCCGGCACTACACGGCAGGTGATAGTGGCAGCCGCACCCGCGGTACGCAAACCGGCCGTGGCGTCGCACAGGCCCTGCTCCGCGGTGCCGCAGGCTCGAACAGCGACCCTGCGGCGGCTCGGGGGTCACGCTAGGCTCGGAAAATATTCGGGCACTGTCGGGTAGCGATCAGGAGGATTCCGTGGCATCGACGACACTGATGGGCCGGGCGGTCCGGGGTTTCAACGCCGGAATGGTGGCCCTGATGGGCGTACCCGTCATCGGACCGCTGCTGGGCAAGGGCTTCGTGGAGATCGAGTACGTGGGACGGCGCTCGGGGCAGGTGTTCCGTACTCCGGTGAACTACTTGAAGAAGGGCGACGAACTGGTGATCGGCGTCGCCATGCCCGACAAGAAGAACTGGTGGCGCAACTTTCTCGGCGACGGCGCCCCGCTCCTGCTGCATTTCCGCGACGGTGCCCGTCGCGGTCACGCGACCTCGCGGCGTGACGAGAAAGGCCGGGTCAGTGTCCGGGTCCGGCTGGACGATCTCGGCTGACCGCAGCGGGGCCGTCCGGACTCTCGCCGGACAGTGGAGCGGGGTGAGCGGGCGATATCGAGATGCTGTTCGCTCGGGTGGTTGGTAGCCTTCGTTCCATGTCGAGCCCGGAGGCATCCAGAGCAGGGCTGTCGGTCACCCCCGTCAGTCCCTGAACTCCTTGATTTCGTAGCGGTGCCCTGCTGTCGCCGGCACCGCGCAGTGTCGACCTCCGGGTAGCTGACCGGGGTGACGAGACGTCTCTGTTCTGTCTCTCCCACCTCGGAGCCTGCTGATGCCTTTTTCGCTCTATCTCCTTGCCGTGGCGGTTTTCGCCATGGGCACGTCGGAATTCATGCTGGCCGGTCTCGTGCCGGATATTGCCGCGGATCTCGGCGTGGATATCGCCGCGACGAGCCTGCTGACCTCGGCCTTCGCCGTCGGAATGATTATCGGCGCGCCGCTGATGGCCGCACTCGCCCGCAATCGGCCCGCGCGGTCGAGCCTGCTGGTATTCGTGCTCGTGTTCCTGGCGGCGCATATCGCGGGGGCGATGACGACCAGCTTCCCGGTGCTGGTGGCGACCCGGGTGATCGCGGCCCTCGCGAACGCGGGATTCCTCGCCGTCGCGCTGACCGCCGCCACCGCGCTGGTTCCGGCCGGACAGCGGGGCCGGGCACTGGCGGTGCTGCTCTCGGGCACCACGCTGGCCACCATCGCCGGGGTCCCCGGCGGCGCTCTGCTGGGCGCGTTCTTCGGCTGGCGTATCACGTTCTGGGCGGTGGCGCTCGTCTGCGTGCCCGCCGCGATCGGCGTGCTCACCGGAATTCCGGCGTGTCGGGCGGACTCGGCGACCCGGGGCCCGGGTCTCGTCGCCGAACTCGCGGTGCTGGCCCGTCCCGGGCTGATCGCCGTCATGCTGCTCGGTGCCCTGGTGAACGCCGCCACGTTCGGTGCCTTCACCTTCCTCGCTCCGCTGGTGACCGGGCCGGCCGGACTGGGTGATCTGTGGGTGCCGGTGGCGCTGGTGCTCTTCGGCGCCGGTTCCTTCGCCGGGGTGACGGCCGCCGGACGGCTCTCCGACACCCGCCCCGGGGTCGTGGTCGCGGTGGCCGGGCCGTTGCTGTGCGCCGGCTGGTTCGCGACGGCGGTCGCCGCGGACCGTCCCGCGGTCCTGCTGGTCCTCGTCTTCGTCCAGGGAGCCCTGTCCTTCGCACTCGGCAGCACCTTGATCGCGCGGGTCCTGTACGAGGCCGCAGCGGCGCCGGCCATGGGCGGTTCCTATGCGACAGCCGCGCTCAATATCGGTGCCGCGGTGGGGCCGGCGGTCGCGGCGGTCGCCTTCGCCACCTCGCTCGGGTCTCTCGGACCGGTGGTGACCAGCGGTGTGCTCGTAGCGGTCGCACTGGTGGCGGCCATAGGCTGTCGCGCCGCCCTGATCGGCGACCCTCGTCCACCGGTAGCCGCCGTGCCGCGGTAACGGTGGATCGGGCTGCGCCGGGTGGCCCGGGCTACCCGGCGCGCCTGCGTTCGTACTGCGGTGAACGACGCCCGGTTCTCTCAGTTCGGACGCGCCCGGCAAGTGCCGCCGCGACCGGTGTCGTACCGGGGCTGCTGCAAGGGTTTCCGGACCGCGTGTGATGCGGGTGCGCCGCGCGCGGTTCAGGTTTCGAAGTAGTGAACACAGGATGGTGTAAACGCGACGTAACGGTGTCCAGAGTTTGGTGACACTCGACTCGAACCGGTGTTTCTGCAGGTCCGGTTCGCTAATCTCGAAGGACCATCCGGAGTGGCCGTGTGGTGTGGCGCAATGGCCAGGGGTGATGGAGGACTGCGCGTGAGTACACCGTCGGCAATCGATTTTCGAGCACAGGGGCCGCGGATCTACCATGTGCGGCCCGACCACCCGCTGGCGGCCGCTGTCACGGTGGAACTCGCCATCGAATACAGCACCCGGTACGGCGCATCCGCCGGTGCGATACATCAGCGGATGCGTGCCCGGCCGGCCGCCGATTTCACCCCGCCGACCGGGGACCTGGTGGTGCTGGTCGAACACGGAGAGCCACTGGCCGGTGGCGGTTTCCGCCGATCCGATCGCACCACGGCCGAGCTGAAGCGGGTCTGGACTGCCCGCGAGCAGCGCCGTCGTGGGCTGGCGAGCCGGGTACTCGCGGAACTGGAGACGATGATGGTCCGCCTCGGCTATCGCCGGGCGTTCGCGACCACGGGCGATCGCCAGCCCGAGGCGCGGAGCCTCTACCGGGCCTCCGGTTATACCGAAGTGGGCGGCGCCGAACGCGATGGCGGGGGGTGCCGGTTCGAGAAACTGCTCGGCTCCGCGGAGCTCGGCGGCGCGCGCGTCCCCGGTACGGCCGATCCCGCGCGCGGGATCGGCCGGCGCGACGTCTACCTCGTGTAGGCCGTGCGCTCGGGGCGCGGTGGTGCGGTGCCTGTTCGGTGCGGTGATCGTCCGATTCGCGGGCCGGATCACGGAATTGTCCGCCCGGCCGAACCGTCGCCGTGCCGGGCGGCCGCAGTAGGGTATGGCATCGGTCCGGCGACAGCCGCGGGCCGGGAAGGTGTGCCGTGCCGGCTTCGATACTTTTCGCGGTGCTCGCCGCCGGGCAACTGGCGCTGGTCTGCTGGTGCGTACTGCGGTACCGGCGAACCGGGGACCGGATGCTCATCGTGCCCGCTGTCGTCTGCGCGGCGCTGGTCTACGACAACGCGATACTCGCGGCCGGCCGCTGGATCGGCGCCGGCGACGCACTGGAGACACTGTCGGTGTTCCGGTTCGTGGCGCATCTGGTGCTCACTCCGCTCCTGATGCCGTGGGCGCGGGCTGCCGCGGGCCTGGCCGGAGTCACCTGGGTGCGGCGAGCGTTGGTGCGGGCGGTCGTCTATGCGGCGACGTTGGGTGTGATCCTGCTGGGCGTGTTCGGGGAACTGGCCGGATTGGCCCTGCGGCCGGCGGAATGGGCCGGGACCGTGCGCTATACGACCGAGCACGCCTCCCCGGCGGGCGTGCTGTCACCGGTGGTCACCGTCGTGGTGGTCCTGGTCGCGGCCGCGGCGGTGTGGCGGGTGCGCGGCTACCGGCTCTGGACGGTGACCACGGTGACGATGACAGTGGTGTCCGCCGCGATGCCGCCCATGCTGCTGACCAACTGCGCTGAACTCGTCTTCGCCTGGGGCGTGGTCGCGACCGCGGTGTGGCTGTCCGGCGCCGGACGCATCTCCGCGCCTGCGGCGATGTCCGAATCGTGAGCGGTGCGCACGGCACGCGGATCTTCGCGACGGAATCGAGAACCGACACGCGTAGGTTCGGCGCGGTCGTGTGCGTCGTCACAGCCGTGGACCCGGCGGCCGACCATACTGTCTGACCATGGGTGATGCGCAGACCGGTAATGGAAACGACGCGACCCGGCCGCTTCGCGAGGACATCCGGTTCCTCGGTGGCGTCCTCGGTGACACCATTCGCGATCACGAGGGCGCGGAGGTGTTCGACCTCGTCGAAAAGGTGCGGGTCGAAGCGTTCCGGGTGCGGCGGGAGGAGGTCCGGCGCAGCGCGGTTGCCGAAATGCTGGCCGGTGTGGAGATCGGCGTGGCCCTGCCGCTGATCCGCGCGTTCAGTTATTTCGTGCTACTGGCGAACCTGGCCGAGGATATCCAGCGCGACCGCCGCCGCGCCGCCCACGAATCGGCGGGGGAGGCGCCGCAGGATTCCTCGCTGGCCGCGACCTACCGGAAACTGGATGCCGCGGGGGTCCGGGGTGAGCGGGTGGCCGAATTGCTGGCCGACGCGCTGGTATCGCCGGTGATCACCGCCCACCCGACCGAGACGCGACGGCGCACGGTATTCGACACCCAGACCCGGATCACCGAGCTGATGCGACAGCGCCAGCGTGCGCCCGAATCCGAGCAGGCCCGGCTCGACCTGGAGATCCGCCGCCAGGTGCTGACCCTGTGGCGGACCGCGCTGATCCGGTTGTCGCGGCTGCGGATCCAGGACGAGATCGCGGTCGGATTGCGGTATTACGAGCTCACCCTGCTCGATGTGATTCCGGCGATCAACGCCGATGTCCGGGCGGCTCTGTGGTCGCGCTGGCCCGAGCAGGCTCTGCTGCCGAAACCGATTCTGCGCACCGGGTCGTGGATCGGCGGTGACCGGGACGGGAACCCGTTCGTCACGGCGGAGGTGGTGCGGACCGCGGCCGGTCAGGCGGCCGGGGTGGCGTTCGGACGGTATCTGCGAGATCTGGTGCAGGTGGAGAAAACGCTGGCCTTGTCGGCCCGGCTGGTGCCCGTGACTCCGGCGGTGCGCGCGCTGGCCGAGGCGGGCTATCCGGATCCGGCCACATTCGCCGACGAACCGTACCGCCGGGCGCTCTACGGGATCCGGGCCCGGCTCACGGCGACCGCGCGCGGTGCGCTGACCGCGGTGGGTGGCGGGAACTCCGACGGCGGGCAGGTATCCGCCGCGACTGCCTCCGCGGATCCGGTCGCGGCGATCGATTCCCGGATGCGGGAGTTCATCGCACTCGGCGCCGAGGACGCCACTGCCGCTGCCGGGGTCCGGCCGTACGCCACGCCCCAGGAGTTGCTGGACGATCTGGCCGCGGTCGACGCCTCGTTGCGCGCGAGCGGTGACGGCCTGCTGGCCGATGATCGGCTCGCGGTCCTGCGCCACACCGTGGAAGCCTTCGGGTTCCATCTGCAGGGCCTGGATATGCGGCAGAACTCCGAAACCCACGAGCAGGTCGTCGCCGAACTGCTGGCCTGGTCGGGTGTCCATCCGGACTATCCGAGTCTGCCCGAAGCGGACCGGGTGCGGTTGCTCACCGGCGAACTGCGCACCCGCCGCCCGCTGCTGGGCCCGCATGCGCGGCTGAGCGATCTCGCCGCGAAGGAACTGGGGATCATCCGGGCGGCTGCCGAGGTGGTGGCCACGCTGGGCGCGGAGGCGGTACCCAACTACATCATCTCCATGTGCACCTCGGTGAGTGATCTGCTCGAGGCCGCGCTGCTGCTCAAGGAAGGTGGCCTGCTGGATCCCGGGACCGCCGGCAGCGAACCCTGTTGCCCGGCGGGCATCGTGCCGCTGTTCGAAACGATCGAGGATCTCGCGGCGGGCGCGTCCACCCTCGCGGCGGCGCTGGCGGTTCCGGAGTACCGGTCGCTGGTGGCGGCGCGCGGTATGCGCCAGGAGGTGATGCTCGGCTATTCGGATTCGAACAAGGACGGCGGCTATCTGGCCGCGAACTGGGCGCTGTACCGCGCGGAGCTGGATCTGGTGGACCTCGCCCGGGAACACGGAATCCGGTTGCGGCTCTTCCACGGTCGCGGTGGCACGGTGGGCCGGGGAGGTGGCCGCAGCTACGACGCCATCCTCGCCCAGCCCGCCGGTGCGGTCCGCGGGTCGCTGCGGCTCACCGAGCAGGGCGAGGTCATTGCCGCGAAGTACGCCGAGCACGGGTCGGCGCATCGCAATCTGGAATCGCTCATCGCGGGCACGCTCGAATCGACACTCCTCGATGTCGAGGGCCTGGGCGCCGACGCCGAGCCCTCCTACGCCCTCATGGACGATCTCGCCGCCCGCGCCCGCGCGGCGTACGCGCAACTGGTGCACGAGACCCCCGGTTTCGTCGAGTACTTCCGGCAATCGACCCCGGTCGCCGAGGTGGGTGACCTGAACATCGGCAGCCGCCCGGCCTCCCGCAAACCCACCAGTTCGGTCTCCGATCTGCGGGCCATCCCCTGGGTGATGTCGTGGAGCCAGGCCCGGGTCATGCTGCCCGGCTGGTACGGCACCGGTACCGCCCTCGAGGAATGGGTGGACGGCGATCCGGACCGTCTCGCCCGGCTGTCGGACCTGTACCGGCGGTGGCCGTTCTTCCGCACCGTCATGTCGAACCTGGCGCAGGTGATGGCCAAGAGCGATCTGGCGATCGCCGCCCGCTACGCCGACCTCGTCGACGATATCGCCCTGCGCGAACGGATCTTCGGGATGATCGAAGCCGAACACGCCCGCACGGTGGCGATGCACGCGGCCATCACCGGTAACGACCATCTGCTGGCCGACAACCCGTCGCTGGCCGAGTCCATCCGCAACCGGTTCCCGTATCTGGAACCGCTGAATCAGATGCAGGTCGAACTCCTGCGCCGGCTGCGCGGCGGCGACGATTCCGAACTGGTCAAGCGCGGCATCCTGCTCACCATGAACGGATTGGCCACGGCCCTGCGGAACTCGGGCTGACCGCGGCGGCGGTCAGTCCGGCAGGGTGAACGAGGACAAGGTATTGCTCGCACCGTCGGCCATCAGGCGGTGGACGATGCCGGCGGGAAGCCGGGGCAACAGGCGCATCGCGTACTCGTTGAACCTCAGGCGTGCCCGGGACCGCGGAATTCCGCGGCGCAGCACCCCCGGTGCGACCTCGCGGCAGCGTCGTACGTAATCGCCCAGCTGCTCCTCGTAGGCAGCGAACGCTGTCTCGTGCGCGCCGCCGGCCTCGGCCAGCGCCCGCGCCAGCACATACGCGCCCACGACGGCCAGCGTGGTGCCCCCGCCGACGGCCGGGCCGGGTGCGTAGCCGGCATCGCCCACGAGAGTCACCCGGCCGCGTGACCAGGAGTCGAGCCGGATCTGGTCGATGGTGTCGAGATAGAAGTCGTCGGCCCGGTCCATTTCGTCGAGCAGTCGCGGTACCTCCCAGCCTTCACCGGCGTACGCGGCCCGCAGCAACCGGCGTTGTTCATCGATATCGCGATGGTCGAAGGAGATGTCCCCGCCGGGCCGGAACAGGAACACCGCGCGGGCCTGGCCGGTCTGCCACACCGGATACATCGCCGCGAGGCGGTCGACCGAGTTGTAGATCACCGTCAGCGCCGGCAGGTCGAGATAGTTCGGCAGGGTGCCGACCGCGAGGCAGCCGCCGAGCCGATGCCGCAGCTGCTGCTCCGGGCCGAATACCAGCCGCCGGACCGTGGAATGCAGGCCGTCGGCGCCGATGACCAGGTCGAACCGGCGGGTCTCGCCGCTGTCGAAGGTGACGTCGACACCGTCGTCATGCTCGGTGAGCCCGCTGATCGAAGCGCCGAAGCGGTAGTCGATCCGATCTCGGGTGGCGTCGTGCAGGATCTCCGCCAGTTCGCCGCGCATGATTTCGAGGTGGCTGCCGTCGGCGAATGCCTCCGAGAGTTCACGCAGGTCGAGATCGAACGACGGTCTGCCCGGCCGCTCGTACCGCAGCACGGTCGATTCCGTGCTCGCCGCGCGGAGCCGCGGAACCAGGTCCATCCGGTCCATCACCTCCGTGGCCGGGGCGAACAGATCCACGGCGTGACCGCCGAGACCCAGCCGCGGCCGGGGGGTGCGCTCGACCACCGTCGGGGTGAAACCGAATCGGTCCAGCCAGTACGCGAGAACCGGGCCCGCCACGCTCGCGCCCACGATCAGAACTTCCATATCCGCCGCCTCATTTGTTTACCTATCGGTAGGTAAACGAGTTTACTTACCGATAGGTAAACGCGCTAGGGTGGAGCTCGTGCCCAGACCCCGATCCACCGAGACCCGAGAGCGCATTCAGGCCGCGGCCCTGGAGCTGTTCGCCGAGCGCGGTGTCCGGGAGACGAGTCTGCGCCATATAGCCGAACGTCTCGGAATCACCAAACCCGCTCTCTACTACCATTTCTCGTCACGCGAAGACCTGCTGCGCAGCCTGGTGCAACCACTGATCGACGACGCTTCCGCCGCCATCGATGCGGACGAGGCCCGCGCGGGTAGCGGTCCGATCGACGCACGGGAACTGCTGGGCCGCTACTTCGACGTCTCGTACCGGCATCGCGCCGTCACGGCGCTGATGATCCGCGATATCGCACCCCTCGGCGAATTGGGCTTCGTCGAACGCATCGTCGACTGGCGGCGCCGTCTCACGACACTGCTGGTCGGCCCCGACGCCGATATCGCCGCCCGGGCCCGCGCCATTGTCGCGCTCGGCGGGCTCGGCGACTGCCTGGTTCTGCTGGCCGATACCCCGCTCGCTGAGCTGCGCGAGGCCACCCTCGACGCGGCCTGCGCGGCGCTGGGCATCCTGCCGGAGGGCTAGCGGGCGCAAGAGCTTCGTGTCCGGAAGGTTCGTGCCCGGGAGCAGGCATACGCGCGGCCCGTCGCGACCTGTGATGCCGCCGGAGCGTCGTACCGTCGGAGGTATGACGACATGGAGCGAGTTCACCGCGGAGGCGCCGCGTATCAGCCAGATCTTTCGCCGCCGCCATATCGCCACAGGCAATCTGTGCATGCTCGGCACGCTGCGCTCGGACGGTTTCCCCCGGATCAGCCCGGTGGAACCGATGATCTTCGAGGAAAAACTGGTGATCGCCGGCATGCCGGGCACCACGAAATTCCTGGACCTCCTGCGTGACCCGCGGTTCTGCCTGCACACCGCGACCGTCGACACCATGGTCACCGAGGGCGACGCGAAACTCTTCGGCGTCGTGGTCGACGATCCGGATACCGCGCTGCACGCCCGGTTCGCCGAATACTTGTACGAGGACAGCGGACTGGACCTGCGCGGCCGGCCGGTCGACCACTTCTTCGTCGCCGACCTGACCTCCGCCTCCTCGGTGGAGGTCGACGACGATCTCCTGAAGGTCACCATCTGGAAACCGGGTGAGGGAGAGCGAGTGGTCGAGAAGCGGTAGCAGCCGGTCGTATGGGCACATGAGAAACGGCTGCCGCAGAACTGGTCCGAGCGGCCGATACCTGTCCATGTCCGCCCGATACGGAACAGCCCCGGCTGCCCGGGAATTACCGCCCGGGCAGCCGGAGCCTTTTCGTCACCGGGAGGTCGACGACAACCCACTCATGGCACATCCGAGTAGCGCCGGGGTCGATTACTGATGGAAACGGCGGAGCAGGCGCTCGAACGCGGATGATGTCCGGTGTTTTCCCTCGTCTCTGTCGATCGACCACGCGACGAGGATCGTGTGCCCGATCGAACCGAGCATGCCGGAGGTGACCACGCTCAGCGCTATATATCCCCACCACACGGCATGTCCTCTCGATTCCAGCGGTAACCACGGGGATAGATCTGCCTCGGCGTGATCAGTGCGGCGTTATCGGTGATGATGTGGCGGATATCGTCGGCATGCTCGAACCCCGGGACCACCACCGCCCGCGCGTCGTACTCGGCGGCGTACTTCGCCAGCGCGTAAGTGACGACGAGAGGCCGGGCATTCGTCTTGACCGTGTACAGCAGCCGGCACCCGTTGCGCGCGGCGAGTTCGTACAGGTCGATATCCGGTGCCGGGATGTCGAGTCGGACCAAGCCGACCGCCGCGGGGGCTCGGTCAGGCATGCTCACCGTCCTCGGTCCACCGCCGCATAGCCGCGAGCAGCAGTTCCAGCTGGACCGGCGTGGGTAGCGCCCACTCGGTGGGTGGGCGAATCCCGGACTCGCCCCGGACTCTGACCGGCAATGACTCATTTGCGCACATGATGAAACCCCGCTCCTGGCATAGTCTTCGGTGAGCACCCGGTGCAGGGTCCGGCACGTGTCGTCAGTGTTCTTCTGAGGTCCACTGGCTGTGTCGTGAAGACCACCAGCTTTCGGCACTCCTGGCGTCGAACTGGTGTCCTCGACTGTGATTCGAGGTGGCCTGCACCGGGCGCTCCCTCAGTAGAGCGCTGCCCCAATCGCTTTGGGAAGCGCGAAACTGGATTTTCCAAGGCAAAATTCTGGAATTCCTCCACACCCATTGCGGGGCTGAGGTTTCCATGTGCAGCGTTCCGTGTGCGGGCTTCCAGAATTCAAACATCCTGTTAGCAAAGGCAACGACATGGCAAAAGGATCGACACGTACCAACGCGTCCACGCTGCCCAGACGGGCCCTGGGACGCCAACTCCGAAAGCTCCGTGAGCGGGCCGGTTATACCCAGTCGGCCGCGTCCCGCGTAGCCGAGATATCTCCGCAATCGTACGGACGCATCGAGGACGGCTGGCAGACGAAGGTCACCGATTTGGGTTTGAATGCGCTGGCGAATGCCTACGAGGCCACCGACGAGGAGCGGCGGCTACTGCTCGACCTCGCCCGTGAGATCCGCGAGGCAACCGCCTCGGGCAGAGGATGGTGGCGAGCCTACGCCGATGCCATGGTGTCAGGGTTCGATCATTATCTCGCCCTAGAGGAAGCAGCGAACCAGGTGACCTCTTGGCAGTCGACCGTGGTTCCCGGTCTACTCCAGACCCGAGACTACCGGCAGGCTCTTACCTGGGCTACAAGCCCGGATCGGTCCTCGGAGGACGTCAACCGGACTTTGGACCTTGCGCAACGGCGTCAAAACCTCCTGGACCGACCGGGCTTCAAGTTCGAGGCCCTGCTCACCGAGGCGGTTCTCCGATACAACGTCGGTAGCTCATCCGTGATCGCCGATCAGGTGAGGCACCTTATAGAGAAGTCGGAAGCTCCCGGTGTCGAGGTTCGGATCGTGCCCACTGCCGAGACCAACCCGGTCGGCCTGATGTCACGCTCGTTCGTGCTGTTCAGCTTCCCGCCGCTGCACGCATCCAAGCTCCAGGAACCGCCCGTCGCGTTCATGGAGGGTTTCACCGGCGACCTGTACATAGAGCGAGACGTCGAGGTTTCGAAGTACGCTCGCGAAGCCGACCGTATCCGGCATGTAGCGTTGTCCCCGTCGGCATCCAGAGACCTGATGCTGCGGATTTCGAAGGAGTGAGAATGATCGACTTGTCTCGGGCCTCCTGGTTCAAGAGCAGCCGTAGCCAAGGGGGAAGCGATTGTGTCGAAGCTGCCCACCTGGTCGGCGGGCATGTCGGCGTCCGTGACTCCAAGAACCCCACCGGTCCGGCACTCGTCTTCACTCCCGGCGAGTGGGATGCGTTTCTGGCCGGGGCCAAGGACGGCGAGTTCGATCGCCCCTGATTACCCGAATCACGACCCCCGAGCCCGGTAGCGATACTGAACTCGGGGGTCGATTCGTCGATACTCCGGCCGGATAGGGTGCTCGGATCATGTCACAACCGGCTTTCAGTATTCGATACGTGCCACATCGAGATGACCCGTCCTGGGCGTCGGACCGGGTTCCGGCGCCGTTGTTCGGAGACCGGGCTCCGGTCGGCTGGGAAGACCTGTGCGAGAACGACTTCATCGCCTACCGGTTCCGCGCGGACGTCGAGCTGACCATCGGCGGCCATGACTTCTCCACCGTCTGGGCGCCGGTTGTGGACTTCGCGCTGGCGTGGCAATATCTGCCCGCCGCACTGAAAAACGACGACCGGGTCGAAACGTGTATGACCGTGGAACCTCTCGTCTATCGCGTGGAGAACGACGGTGCCGAAGTGGCGATCTCATCCAATCAGCACAAAGGCCGCGTGTCGGTATCCGCAGTGCAGTTCGGCGTGATCGTGGACCGGATCGTCGATGCGGCGTTCGATCTGCTCTACGAACGGCAGCCGGCCCTGCTGCGGAATCGCTACCTGGTCGATCTGCGCCGCCGTATCGGACTCGAACCCGCCCCTGGATGATTCGGATCTGTCTGCTCCGGTGAACGTCGGCCTCCGGCAACCTGGGTGCTTGCCGCTCCAGCATGGCCTGAATGGCCCTTGCGTGCCCGGCGGTGTGGGGATGAGGTTCTGCAGGGCGTGGGTTATCAGGCAGTCAGTCCGAGCGTTTCGTCAGCGTTGTCGGCACCGACCGTGACCGAGAACCGCACCCCGAGTGCGCGGGCGAGCCGGTCGAGCACAGCCAGTGTCGGAACGCCACCACCGCCGGCTTCCAGCCGAGACACCGCAGGTTGTGTCATCTGCGCCCGTCTGGCCAGTTCCGTCTGTGACATGCCCAATGCCGTCCGGCGCTTGAATACCGCCCGGGCCAGCGCGATCTCGACCCGAGCGACCTCGCGCGCATTCCGATACTCGTCGGTGTCCCTTTTTGCGGCCAGCACCGGGTCGTCGGCGATCCGGTCGTGCGTGCCCATCACCGGTCCTCCTTCGAGGTGTCGATCATCCACTTGGACCCATGCATTTGATGGTATACCCACGCCGTGGCTGCCGGCGGGGCAGTCATTCGGCCGGCCGCGCACTACCCTTCCGAGTCTCAGCAGAATTCCTCGCTGGATCGCGCACTGGTGAGCGGTTCGTCTCAGTCGCCGGTGAACCGGGGCGCCCGCCGCTCCAGCATGGCGGCCACCGCCTCGTCGTGGTCGGTGGTGTGGTGGGTGATCGCCTGCATGGCGGCGGAGAGTTCCAGCAAGGTCTCCAGGCTCTGGTGCTGACCCTCACGCAGCAGGCGTTTGGTCATACGCAAGGCATGCGGTGGGTTCACCGCGATCTCACCCGCCAGCCGGTGGGCGGTGTCGAGGAGCTGGTCGGGTTCGACGACCTCGTTGACCATTCCCCAGTCGAGGGCGGTGGCCGCGTCGATGGCCGCGCCGGTGAAGGCCAGCTGGCTGGCGCGGGCCATGCCGACCGCGCGGGGCAGCAGCCAGGCTCCGCCGTCGCCGGGGATCAAGCCGAGGCGGACGAAACTCTCGGCGAAGGTTGCGGTGTTCGCGGCGATCCGCATATCGCACATGAGGGCCAGATCGCAGCCGGCGCCGATCGCGGGACCGTTGACCGCGGCGATGGTGGGAATTTCGCAGTGGTACAGCGCTTTCGGGATGCGCTGGATGCCGTGCCGGTAGCCCTGGCGTAGCTCGGCCGGGGTTCCGCCGAACATCCCGGCCTTGTCGCGCATGTGTTTGACATTGCCGCCCGCGCTGAACGCCGTGCCCGCACCGGTGAGGATGGCGACCCGCAGCGAATGGTCGCGGTTGGCCTCGGCCACCGCGGTCTCCAGTGCTTCGATGGTCGCCTCGTCGGAGATCGGATTGCGCTGGCCGGGGTTGTCGATGGTCCAGACGACGACGTTGCCGGTGCGCTCCACGCGCAGGGGTGCGGTCACGGTTGCTCCTCGGGACATGATGCTGCGGTTGTCTCCGGAAACAATGCCCGATCGGCGTCGGCGTCGCCCGGCTGCGGTGGGTTCGGCGACCGCCGCGGGGGTGGCGGCCCTGTCGACGGCAGGAAAGGGAAGGTCGGCGGTTCGGGTGGGCGTGCCCGCGGCCCGCCTGGTTTCGTGGCAGTGGGCGACCCTGGCGGTGAACCCGGTCAGATTGCGCGCGCGTGCCGCGATACGGGTGAGCATATCGGCCAGTTCGGCATCGGGCGTGCTGTCGAGGTCGATGCCGAGCAGCGCGTTGACGGCTCGATCCAAGGCGCTGAGCTGGTCTCGGATCGAGTCGTTCGAACTCATGTTCGAATTTTAGCGTATCTCCCGAACTCGGTTGTGCCTGCTGGGGGGTGCGGCTGACCACCGTATCTGTCACCTGCTCACGATTTCTGTCACCACGAGCGCCGCTGACAAGGCCCGTCGCCGCCCGTGAGAGTGCGCATCGGCGTTCGATTGGGTCATGTTCAATCCGTGACAGGAGTGATCGGCGCGCTCCGTAGGCCATCGATATAGCGGCGGGTCTGTTCCACGTCGAGGGGTCGATAGAGGCGGACGCCGTAGTAGAACTTCTGTCCCTCGGTGGCGCGGATGACGTTCGGCCGATCGGAGACGCGGTCGTCACCGAACCAGATGCTGATGGTCCCGTCCTCGTTGCGGACCAGTTCGCGATCGGACAGGCCCGGGCGCTCGACATCGAGCCAGCCCATGTCGTCGTACTTGATCACCGAGAAGTATCCGTTGTGGCCGTAGTCCAGCGGTGGGACATCGAAGGTCCATACGTCGGCGCCGGTGCTGGTGGTCATGGCCTGGAAGTATTGGGCGTGCCCTGGAGGCAGCCCGCCCCATCCCAGTCGGGCACCGAGCAGGTGCTGGTAGGGGTCGGTGGTGTCGGGTGTGCCGAAAGCCTTCGCGAAGTCGGCTTCGGCGGCATGAGTTTCCAGCTCCGCTCCGACGGACTTGCGGGTTTCTCCGTCGAAGTCACGACCTCGGTACGGGTTCGATGTCGTCGCCGTGATCCGCCGGGCGTCCTGCAACTGTTGGGCGGTTCGGAGCCCGCCCGCGGTCGCGGTGCGGCCCGCTACGTACACGTGGTTGCCGGCGGACAGGTCGGCATTGCGCACCGTCAGCATCTCGCCGGGATAGACCACCCCGACGACATAGTGGTTTTCGTCGATGATCTGGGCGATCTGGTACTCCTGCGAGGGCGCCACGGTGAAGGTGGCTTCCTCGGTCACGTCGACTACGGCGTAGGAGTAGATCAGATCCACATTGGATCGGATGATGATCTGGGTGTCGACATTCACCGGCTCCCGGTTGTGGAAGTACTGGTTGACCGGGGCCTTGGCGAGCTGTTCCCGGAAGTAGTGCGCCGTCTCGGCTTCCACGAAGTTTTCACGAGTCACGATCTCGGCCACGACGAAGTCCCTTCCCTGGCCCGGCAGGTACCTCCCGACCTTAGAAACCCACCAAGCGTGTGACGTCACCCATTGAGGATGAACTCGGGCGTCCACTCTGTGCCTGATACGGGTCGGTGACATCTTCGTTGGACAACTGAGGACAGGTGTCGTGATCAAGTCACCGTGTACGCCCGGTCAACCACCCCTGGCGGTGACGGATATCGAGGTCGGCCACAGGTGGAACGGCCGGTCTCGGCGACGTCGGTCAGGCGGCGGCTCGCCGGCGGACGGTGCGTTCGAGGATTCCGAGGGTGGCTTTGAGGGCGGACTCGGGGATCACCGGGAAGGTGACGCGTGCCTTCCACTCCTCGTCGGCAGCCGACCAGTCGTAGTAGGACGTGACGAGAGTGCCGTCCTCGGCCGGCTTCAACCGGTAACCGTAGATATGACCGAACTGCCGTCCGCGGGCTTCGACGGTCCAGGCGATTTCCTCGTCCGGGGTCAGTTCGGTGATGACTACCTCGACGTCGTATTTGCCCAGGGGGACGTCGCCGAGGGCTTCCCGGTCCATGTGGACCAGGAATCGGTCGCCGGGACGCCGGACCGGGTCTCCTTCGGCGTCGAGAAGCATTCCCGACGCGTCGATATCGACGTGTCCTCGAGGGTCGGTGAGGACGGCGAACACAGCGGCGGCGGGCGCGGGGATGAGCCGGGAGACTTCGAGTCGTTCGGAGGTTTCTGCGGCGGGAAGTGTTTCCGCCGCGGTGTGCCGGCGGGGCTGTCCCGGGGCGATGTCGGTGGCGGCGCTGCTGTCCGTGGCGGGAAGTTGGGTGAAGGAATCGTCGGCGCTCATTGTCTCGCTCCTGCTGGGTTGTGCCGGTGTCGCGAAGTGCCGGCGGAGTTCGCGATTTCGCGAAGGGCTCCGGCGGCAAGATCGATGATAGGACAAATAATCGATTATCGTCCATATTGTTTATGCTGGACGCATGATCGGGATGGCCCGGGCCTCGGTATCGCCCGGGAAGCAGATGCTCTCCGAGCAGGTCTACACACGCCTGCGGGACGCGATCATGCGCGGGGATTACGCCCCCGGCGATCCGCTCAAACCGCAGGATCTCGCGCGGAAGATGGGCGTGAGCCTCGCCATCGTGCGTGAGGCTCTCGTGCGAGTGGTCGGGGAGGGTCTCGCCGATCGGCTGCCCAACCGTGGCTTCGCCGTCCCGGCCTTTTCCGACCGCCGCTGGCAGGAGATCGCGGAGGCGCGCCGGACGATCGAACCGGTCCTGCTGCGGATGTCGATCGAGCGCGGCGACGTCGAATGGGAGACGCGGGTACGGGCCGCTCATCACCGTCTGGTCCGTACCCCGGCGTTCGTGCCGGAGGAAGGTGAGTACTACAGCGAGGCGTGGTCCGAGGCTCATCGAATTTTTCACCGCACCCTGGTGGAGGGCTGCGGGAACGTCGTCCTGCTGGAGACCTTCGATCGGTTGTGGACCGCGAGCGAACTCGCGCGCCGTTGGTCGGCGCACCGCAATCCCGGCCGGGACGACGCCGAAGAACACGGCCGGCTGGAGGCGGCGGCGCTGGCCCGCGATGCCGACGCCGCGGCCGCGGCCTTGACCGGGCATCTCGCCTTGACCGCGGCCGGTCTGACGGGTCGAACCACCCGAAGGGGCGGGGGCGAAACCTGATACGCCCCGCCTGCTGCCGGGAGTGGGTCGGCGGCTCGACCCGCGGTATCGGCAGTTGTTTGCGGCGCGTTGGGTGACAGTGCCGCCGATCGGTCGAGTGCCTGGTGTTTCGGTGGAATGATGGGTCGTGCCGAGTGGTGGGGATCGAACCCGTCGATGAATGGGCTTGCATGGTCGTGCATAATCATCACATGGCTGATCTCACGGATATGCCCGACCGGAACGGTCCGCTGCGCGTGGCCGTCGCCGGTGCCAGTGGTTACGCGGGCGGGGAAGTGCTGCGTCTGTTGCTGGGGCATCCGGAGTACCGAGCGGGGCGCCTCGAGATCGGGGCGCTCACCGCCGGCAACAACGCCGGGACCGCGCTGGGCGCGCTGCAACCGCAACTGCTCCCGCTGGCCGACCGGATCCTCGCCCCGACCACCGCGGCCGAGCTGGCCGGACATGACATCGTCTTCCTCGGCCTGCCGCATGGCCAATCGGCTGAACTGGCCGCCGAGCTGCCCGAATCGACCGTCATCATCGACTGCGGCGCGGATTTCCGGCTCACCGATCCCGCCGCCTGGGACCGCTATTACGGTGGCCCGCACGCGGGCAGCTGGCCCTACGGGCTGCCGGAGCTGCCGGGTGGCCGGGCCGCTCTGCGGGGGGCGACCCGGATTGCAGTGCCCGGGTGCTATCCGACCGTCGCCAGTCTCGCGCTGGCCCCGGCGATCGGGGCCGGAATCGTCGACCCGGTGGTGAACGTCGTGGCCGTCAGCGGAACCTCGGGCGCGGGCCGGAAACTGGATGTGGGTCTGCTCGGCTCGGAGGTTATGGGTTCGGCCCGCGCCTACGGTGTGGCCGGCGCGCATCGGCACACCCCGGAGATCGCGCAGAATCTGTCGGCCGTCGCGGGAACCTCGGTGCGGGTTTCCTTCACACCTGTCCTCGCGCCCATGCCGCGCGGCATCCTGGCGACCTGCACCGCCCCGGTGCGAGTGGATGCCGCGCAGGCGCGTGCTGTCTACGAAAAGGCTTATGCCGACGAACCTTTCGTGCACCTGCTCCCCGAGGGCGTGCTGCCGCAGACCGGTGCGGTGCTCGGCGCGAACTCGGTGACCCTTCAGGTGACCGTGGACCCCGACGCCGGCCAGCTGGTGGTGATCGGCGCGATCGACAACCTGACCAAAGGCACCGCGGGCGGCGCGGTGCAGTCCATGAACCTCGCGCTCGGCCTCGACGAGACCGCCGGGCTGTCCACCGTAGGAGTGGCCCCGTGACCACCGACAGCAGCGGAAACCTCGTCCACAATCAGGGCGTGACGGCCCCGCTCGGATTCCGTGCGGCCGGGATCGCCGCCGGACTCAAGGCCAGCGGCAACCCCGACCTCGCTCTCGTGTTCAACGAGGGCCCCGACTATGCCGCCGCCGGCGTTTTCACCAGTAACAAAGTGAAGGCGGCTCCCGTGCTGTGGTCGCAGCAGGTACTGAAATCGGGCCGGCTGCGCGCGGTGATCCTGAACTCCGGCGGCGCCAACGCCTGCACCGGCCCGCTGGGTTTTCAGGACACCCACCGCACCGCCGAGGAACTCGCCACCGCGCTGAGCAACTGGGGTACCGAAACCGGGGCGGGTGAGATCGCGGTCTGTTCCACCGGCCTGATCGGGGACCGGTTGCCGATGGACAAACTCATTCCCGCGGTCACCGAGATCGTGCACGAGATGGGCGGCGGGATGTCCGGCGGCACGGACGCGGCGCACGCCATCATGACCACCGACACCGTGCCGAAGGAAGCCTCGCTGCACCATCCCGATAAATGGAATGTGGGTGGTATGGCCAAAGGTGCGGGCATGCTCGCGCCGTCCCTGGCGACCATGCTGGTGGTCCTCACCACCGATGCCGTCGCCACCGCCGAGCAGCTCGACAGCGCCCTGCGCAAAGCCACCCGGCTCACCTTCGACCGGCTCGACGTGGACGGTTCGATGTCCACCAACGACACCGTGCTGCTGCTGGCCAACGGGGCCAGCGAGGTCGCGCCCGGCCAGGACGAGCTGGACGCGGCGGTGCTGGCGGTCTGTGACGATCTGGCCGGTCAGCTGATGGCCGACGCGGAAGGCGTCACCAAGCGGGTGCTGGTCACCGTCCAGGGCGCACACAGTGAGGACGACGCGCTCATCGCGGCCCGGATCATCGCCCGGGACAGCCTGGTCAAAACCGCGATGTTCGGATCCGACCCGAACTGGGGCCGGGTGCTGGCCGCGGTCGGCACCGCACCGATCGACCTCGACCCGGACCTGATCTCGGTATCGTTCAACGGCGCCCCGGTCTGTATCGACGGCACCGGCGCCCCGGGCGCGCGCGATGTCGACCTGTCCGGTCCCGATATCGCGGTCGTGGTGGATCTGCGGCTCGGCGACGGCACCGCCACCGTCCGCACCACCGACCTGTCCTACGGTTACGTCGAAGAGAACTCGGCCTACAGCTCATGACCGAAGCGATCCACGACCTGTCCGCGCTGGACAAGGCCCATATCCTGGCGGGCGCGCTGCCCTGGCTGCAGAAGTTCCGCGACAAGATCGTCGTCGTCAAATACGGCGGTAACGCCATGATCGACGACGGCCTCAAACGCGCGTTCGCCGCCGATATGGCCTTCCTGCGCACCGTCGGAGTGCATCCGGTGGTCGTGCACGGCGGTGGCCCGCAGATCTCGGCCATGCTGAAACGGCTCGGGCTCACCGGCGAATTCCGCGGCGGTTTCCGGGTCACCACACCCGAGGTGATGGATGTGGTGCGGATGGTGCTGTTCGGTCAGGTCGGGCGGGAACTGGTCGGGTTGATCAACGCGCACGGACCGTATGCCGTCGGCATCTCCGGCGAGGACGCCCGGCTGTTCACCGCGACCCGCCGCACCGTCGATATCGACGGCGCGGCCACCGATATCGGGCTGGTCGGTGACGTCACCGACGTACACCCGGACGCGGTACTCGACCTCATCGGCGCGGGCCGGATCCCGGTCGTCTCGACCATCGCCCCGGACGCCGACGGCGTGGTACACAACATCAACGCCGATACGGCCGCCGCCGCCCTGGCGGAAGGGATCGGCGCGGAGAAACTGGTGGTCCTCACCGATGTCGAGGGCCTCTACACCGATTGGCCCGACCGGTCCTCGCTGACCAGTGTGATCGACACCGACGCACTGGCCCACCTGCTGCCCTCGCTGGATTCGGGGATGGTCCCCAAAATGGAGGCATGCCTGCGTGCGGTCCGGGGCGGGGTCCCGAGTGCGCATGTCATCGACGGTCGCGTACCCCATTCGGTATTGCTGGAACTGTTCACGGGCGAAGGTATCGGCACGATGGTCACACCGGCGGCGGACGAGGAAAACGGAGTCAGAGCATGAACACTGCGCAATTGCGGCAACGGTGGTCGAATGTGATGATGCGCAACTACGCCACCCCGGAGGTCGTCCTGACCCGGGGCAGCGGCGCGGTCGTGTACGACGCGGACGGTAACCGCTATCTCGACTTCGTGGGCGGGATCGCGGTCAACAGCCTCGGCCACGCCCACCAGGCGGTCCTCGGTGCCGTCATGGACCAGCTCGGGACGCTCGGCCATGTCTCGAACCTGTACGGCAGCGAACCGGTGATCGAACTCGCCGAATCCCTGCTGGGCCATTTCGGTGACGGCGGCGGCCGCGCGTTCTTCTGTAACTCCGGTACGGAGGCCAACGAGGCCGCGTTCAAACTGGCCCGGCTCACCGGGCGCCGCAAGATCATCGCGTGCGACGAGGCGTTCCACGGCCGGACCATGGGCGCGCTCGCCCTCACCGGCCAGCCGTCGAAGCGCGCGCCGTTCGAGCCGATGCCGCCCGGTGTGGTGCATGTGCCCTACGGTGATGCGGCGATGCTGGAGCGCGCGGTGGATTCCGATACCGCCGCGGTGTTCCTGGAACCGATGCTGGGGGAGAGCGGTGTGGTGGTCCCGCCGATGGACTACCTGGTGCGGGCCCGGGAGATCACGGCCCGGCACGGTGCCCTGCTGATCCTGGACGAAGTGCAGACCGGTATCGGCCGGACCGGGAAGATGTACGCGCACCAGGCATTCGGGATCACCCCCGACGTGATGACGCTGGCCAAAGGACTGGGTGCGGGTCTGCCGATCGGCGCGGTCCTGGCCACCGGTCCCGCCGCGGATCTGTTCACTCCCGGGATGCACGGCACCACCTTCGGCGGTAACCCGGTGAGTGCCGCCGCGGCACTGGCCGTGCTGCGGACCATCGCCGAGGAAGGCTTGCTGGACCATGTCGAATCGGTCGGCAAACGGCTCAGCGACGGCATCGCGGTTCTGGAACATCCGCTGATCGCCGAGGTGCGCGGCGCGGGTCTGCTGATCGGTATCGGCCTCACCCATCCGGTGGCGCCGCAGGTCGAAGCCCGCGCCCGGGCGGCCGGATATCTGGTGAACCCCGCCAAACCCGATGTCATCCGGTTGGCTCCGCCGCTGGTACTCACCGAAACCCAGGCCGACAACCTGGTGCTGGACCTGCCGGTGATCCTGGACGAGGTGCTGGCCGAGACGAAAGGAGCCCCGGCATGATCGGGTCAAGCGCGGAGGAGGTAGCGCAGCGTAACCACGTAGCGCTCCCGATCATGCCGAAAGGACACCGCATGATCGGGTCAAGCGCGGAGGAGGTAGCGCAGCGTAACCACGTAGCGCTCCCGGTCATGCCGAAAGGAGACTGTGGATGACCGCCGTCCGGCATTTCCTGCGCGACGACGATCTGACGCCCGGCGAACAGGCCGAGGTGCTGGCTCTGGCCGCCGAACTGAAGAAGAACCCGTTCGCCCGCCGCCCGCTCGAGGGTCCGCGGGGTGTGGGGGTGATCTTCGACAAGAACTCCACCCGCACCAGGTTCTCCTTCGAGCTCGGTATCGCCCAGCTGGGCGGGCACGCGGTGGTGGTCGACGGGCAGACCACCCAGCTCGGCCGCGACGAAACACTCGCCGATACCGGTCGGGTGCTGTCGCGCTATGTCGAGGCGATCGTCTGGCGCACCTTCGGGCAGCGGCGTCTCGAGGAGATGGCCGCCACCGCAACGGTTCCGGTGGTGAACGCGCTGTCCGACGATTTCCATCCCTGTCAGGTGCTGGCGGATCTGCAGACGATCACCGAACACAAAGGCGACCCGAAAGGCATGGTCCTGGCGTATTTCGGGGACGGCGCCAATAATATGGCGCAATCGCTGCTGCTCGGCGGCGTCACCGCCGGGATGCACGTACGGATCGCCGCCCCGTCAGGGTTCCAGCCGGCCCGGGCCGTGCTCGCTGCCGCGCAGGCCCGCGCCGCGGAAACCGGCGGCAGTGTCACTGTCACCGACGACCCGTATACCGGGGCGTCACGCGCCGATGTCCTGGTCACCGACACCTGGACCTCCATGGGGCAGGAAAGTGACGGCCTGGACCGGGTCGCGCCCTTCCGCCCCTATCAGGTGAATGCCGGACTGCTGGCCGGGGCCGCGTCCGACGCCATCGTCCTGCACTGCCTGCCCGCCCATCGCGGTGAGGAGATCACCAACCAGGTTCTCGACGGAAAGCAGAGCGTGGTCTGGGACGAGGCGGAAAATCGCCTGCACGCCCAGAAAGCCCTGCTGGTCTGGCTACTGGACCAGGCGGGCACCCCGCGACGATGAGTGAGGCCAGAACGCATTCCACCGGCCCGCTCACGGCCGCCACCCGAGCCGGACGGCAGTCGCGGATCATCGCGCTCCTGGCGTCGCATCCGGTCCGCAGCCAGACCGAACTGGCCAACCTGCTCGCCGCCGAGGGAATCGAAACCACCCAGGCCACGCTCTCCCGCGACCTGGACGAACTCGGCGCGGTCAAACTCCGCGCGGCCGACGGCGGGGCCGGTGTGTATGTGGTCCCCGAAGACGGCAGCCCGGTCCGCGGCGTCACCGGCGGCACCGGCCGGCTCGCAAAACTCCTCGGCGATCTCCTGGTCTCCACCGATTCCAGCGGCAATATCGCGGTCCTGCGCACCCCACCGGGCGCGGCTCACTTCCTGGCCAGCGCCCTGGACCGGGCCGCACTGCCCTATATTGTCGGCACCATCGCCGGCGACGACACCATCGCGGTGATCGCCCGCGAACCGCTCACCGGAGCGGAACTGGCCGGGAAGATCGAGAACCTCGCCTGACCGGGGAACGCCGGCCTCCGGCCGGTGTCGTCGCCGCCCGGTCAGTGGGTGGCGGTCGTCGGAGCGAACGGGACCGGCGCCGGGGCGACAACGGTATTGGTGGGGTCGGATCCCGGTCCGGGCGTCGCCGGACCGGTATGCGGTAGCTCCCGGGGACCGGGGCGCAGGGCGGGCTCATCCTTCCAGAGGGGCTCGGCGGCCTGCAGTTCCAGTCCTATGGTGATGAGGTCGTTGTCCGACCAGGGGATCCCGCCGAGCTGCACCCCGAATGGCAGGCCGGTCTCGGCGGAGCGGCCGGCCGGTAGCGCGATCACGGGGGCACCGGCATAGTTGGCCCAGGTCATCGGCGTATCGGTCGCGAGCTGCGCGAGTAGGGCAGTGGCGCGAGGCTGCCGGTCCGTCACCGCGGCGGGCACGATGACGGCATCGAGTGCGCGGTCGGCGAAAAGCCGGTTGTAGTCGTGCGCGAACCGGGCGCGCTCGACCGTGATTGCGACATAGTCCTTGATCGGCGCGGACGCACCGGCGATGCACAGGCCGACTGTGGCGGCTGTCGCCGGTTGGTAGAGCGGGAGACGGCCCGCGAACTGCCGGTGATACTGCCCCGGTCCCAGAACGTCCGCGGTATAGGCGGGCAGCCGGGGCATGGCGATATCGCGCAGTTGCCCGCCGAGGTGCGTGATCAGGTCGAGAAAGTTCGACATCAGGATGCCGAGTGCGGCTGGAAGCCGGTTCGTCGTGTCTCGGTCCACACCGAAGATCTTGCCGGTGAGCGGTTTTGCTCGGCCGGAGACGGACGCGGGGTAACCGGCCATGGGACCGGCGACCGACGTGGCCGGATCAGCGAGATCCGGCCCGGCCATTGCCGACAGCACCAGCGCAGCATCGGCGAGGCTGCGGCCCATCGCCCCCACATGGTCTCGGGACAGGTCGTTCGGAATAACGCCGTACCTGCTGACCCGGCCGAACGTCGGCTTGATCGCGCTCACCCCGGTACGGGATGCCGGGATCCGCAGGGATCCGCCGGTGTCGGTGCCCAGGGCCAGCGGAACGAAGCGGGCCGCGAGGGCCGCGGCGCTTCCGCCCGAGGATCCGCCCGCGATCGCCGTGGTGTCCCACGGGTTGCCGACCTGCGGGGTGACTGTGCCGAACGCGAATTCATCGGTGTGGGTGTGCCCGAGCAGGACGGCGCCCTGGTCGCGCAATCGCTGCCAGGCTGTGGCGGTTCCGGACGCGATATTGCCGGCCAGCACCCGGCTGGACGCGGTGACCGGCAGACCCTGCACCGAGAACAGGTCTTTGAGCGCGATCGGCACTCCGCACAGTAGCGGGGCGTTCCCGCCGGCCAGTCGTTGCGCCGCTTCATCCGCCTGCTGATAAGCCAGCTCCGGGTAGGTGCGCACCCAGGAATTGATGGGCCCGTCGAACTCGCTGCTGCGTCGCAGACAGGCGTCCAGTAGCTCCCGGGGGTGCAGCTGCCCGGCTTGTAGCAGCGATGCGGCTTCCAGGGCGGAAAGCAGCGCCGGATCGGTGACAGCCGCCTGTGCCCGGCCGTGGAGTAGGGAGAGGCCGGCGATTCCCCCGGAGGTACCGGCGACGGTTGCTGCGAATGCGCCGCCGGCGGCACGGAGAAGCGTTCGGCGTGACAGGTAAGACGTCATCCCAGGGTCTGCGGTGATTCGGGGCGACGATGTCCACCGGCCGGGCCTCGTTCGGCTCTGAGCGTAAACCTGCTGCCGGCCCGGGTCGAGCCCTCGAGGGCTACGCTCAGGGCAGCGTTGCGGAGTGGTCGCATCTGCCACAAGATAGTCGCTCCGGAGCGAGTCCGGCGATTCCTCCGGTGTCGCCGGGGTCAGTGGTTGTTCACCAGTTCCTGCAGGAACGGTGTGGCGAGTTCGATGCCCATCACGCCCAGCTTCAGGGCGGTGTTGCCCAGCGTGACGACGATGAAGCCGATTGTCTCGTAGTTGTCCTGCGCCCATTGCTGCAGTGTCTGCACGGTCTTCTCCTCCCTTGCCGTTGCGCCTTCGGGATGTGACCAGCGTCTCACGCCTGGGGCGGGTGGCCAAGGTGTCGTTACCGAGCTGGATGGTCGACCGTGGTGATATCGACGCAGGTAGCAGCCGGTGTGAACCCCGGTTATGAATGAGATTGCACCATCGTGCATAATCATTTGCAACGGCGGCGCGAGCCGAACCGGCAACGGGTCAGCATACTGCTGGATATCGGTTGTCCGGCCCCACGACCGCAGACCCGAAACAACCGCAGACCTACGCACACATTCGAGGGAGCACCAGAACATGTCCGATCGCGTCGTACTCGCCTACTCCGGTGGGCTGGACACCTCCGTGGCCATCAGCTGGATCGGCAAGGAGACCGGCGCCGAGGTCGTGGCCGTGGCCATCGACCTGGGGCAGGGCGGCGAGGATATGAACGTGGTGCGCCAGCGCGCCCTGGACTGCGGCGCCGTCGAAGCGGTCGTCGTCGACGCCCGGGACGAGTTCGCCGACGAGTACTGCCTGCCCACCATCCAGGCCAATGCCCTCTATCAGGCCGAATACCCGCTGGTATCGGCGATCAGCCGCCCGCTCATCGTCAAGCACCTGGTCGAGGCCGCGAAATTCCACGGCGCCTCCACCGTCGCCCACGGCTGCACCGGTAAGGGCAACGACCAGGTCCGGTTCGAGGTCGGCATCGGCGCGCTGGCCCCCGATCTGAACGTGATCGCCCCTGTCCGCGACTACGCGTGGACACGGGAGAAGGCCATCGCCTTCGCCGAGGAAAACAAGCTCCCGATCAACGTCACCAAGAAATCGCCGTTCTCCATCGACCAGAACGTCTGGGGCCGGGCCGTCGAGACCGGATTCCTCGAGGATCTGTGGAACGCGCCCACCAAGGACGTCTACGACTACACCACCGACCCGACCGTCAACTTCGAAGCGCCCGACGAGCTCATCGTCACCTTCGACCGCGGTGTCCCGGTGGCCATCGACGGCCGCCAGGTGAGCGTGCTCGAGGCGATCGTCGAACTGAACAAGCGCGCGGGCCGCCAGGGTGTCGGCCGGCTGGATATGGTCGAGGACCGGCTCGTCGGCATCAAGAGCCGCGAGATCTACGAGGCACCCGGCGCCATCGCGCTGATCACCGCGCACCGGGCCCTGGAGAGCGTCACCCTCGAGCGGGAACTGGGCCGGTACAAGCGGCAGGTCGAACAGCGCTGGGGCGAGCTGGCCTACGACGGTCTGTGGTTCTCTCCGCTCAAGCGCGCGCTGGACGCGTTCGTCGCCGAGACCCAGCAGCACGTCACGGGCGATATCCGCATGGTGCTGCACGGCGGCAATGTCGTGGTCAACGGCCGGCGCAGCGACCAGTCGCTCTACGACTTCAACCTGGCGACCTACGACGAGGGCGATACCTTCGACCAGTCGCTCGCGAAGGGTTTCGTGCAGATCCACGGCCTGTCCTCGAAGGTCGCCGCCAAACGCGATCTCAACCAGAAGTAGGAGTCGTCACGCCCGGTCGCCCGGAACGGCGCCCGGGCGGTCCTCGCGGATACATCGGGCGAGACGCCGGGCAGCCTTCCGGGGCAGCGGCGCCGACGCGCTCGCGGGCGTGGCTCCTTGCGTGCACCGCGGGTCTGCGGCGCACCGACGGCTTCGAAACCCGGCAACTGTCGGTGCCGGCGAAGCGAATGGTGGTCCGGCGCTGGGTGCCGACTGCATACGCCACGCGGCCGGCAACTCGACGGGCCGGGCCTGACGAGCGACGACACACAGGTCCAATACGGTAGGGGCGGCAAGCCCGACCGGCATATCGAGACGTGGGAGAGACAGTGGGCACCAACGAGGGCGCGTTGTGGGGCGGGCGGTTCGCCTCCGGTCCCGCCGAGGCGATGGCGGCGCTGAGCAAATCGACCCAGTTCGACTGGGCGCTGGCGCCCTACGACATCCGGGCGTCCAAAGCGCATGCCCGCGTGCTGAACAAGGCCGGGCTGCTGTCGGAGACGGATCTGACCGATATGCTCGCCGGCCTCGACCAGCTGGCCGCGGATGTCGAATCGGGCGCCTTCATCGCTGCCGAATCGGACGAAGACGTGCACGGCGCGCTGGAGCGCGGTCTCATCGAACGCGTCGGTGCCGAACTCGGCGGCCGGTTACGGGCCGGACGTTCCCGCAACGACCAGGTCGCCACACTGTTCCGGATGTGGCTGCGCGACGCGATCCGGCGGATTGCCGCCGGTCTGGTCACCGTCGTGGATGCGCTGACCGACCAGGCCGCCGCCCACCCCGACGCGGTGATGCCCGGTAAAACACATCTCCAGGCCGCCCAGCCCGTCCTCCTGGCGCACCATCTCCTCGCCCACGCCCACCCCCTGCTGCGCGATATCGACCGGCTGCGTGATTTCGACAAACGAGCGGCCGTGTCCCCTTACGGTTCGGGTGCATTGGCCGGATCCTCGCTCGGCCTCGACCCCGAGGCGATCGCCGCGGACCTGGATTTCACCGCCGCCGCGGCCAACTCCATCGACGCCACATCGTCGCGCGATTTCGCGGCCGAGGCGGCGTTCGTGCTGGCGATGATCGGGGTCGACCTGAGCCGGATGGCCGAGGAGGTCATCCTCTGGAGCACCCCGGAGTTCGGTTACATCACGCTGGCCGATGCCTGGTCGACCGGGTCATCGATCATGCCGCAGAAAAAGAACCCGGACGTTTCGGAACTGACCCGCGGTAAGGCCGGCCGGTTGATCGGCAATCTCACCGGCCTGCTCGCCACCCTGAAGGCCCAGCCCCTCGCCTACAACCGGGATCTGCAGGAGGACAAGGAACCCCTGTTCGATTCGGTGGCTCAGCTGGAACTGCTGCTCCCCGCGATTGCCGGGCTCGTCTCCACTCTGACCTTCCATACCGACCGGATGGCCGAGCTCGCTCCCGCCGGATTCACTCTCGCGACCGATATCGCGGAGTGGATGGTGCGCCGCGGCGTGCCGTTCCGGGTCGGGCACGAAGCGGCCGGCGCCTGCGTCCGGGCCGCGGAGGCGCGGGGAGTCGGGCTCGACGAGCTGACCGACGCCGAATTCGCGGCAATCGATCCCGCCCTCACCCCGGAGGTGCGGGAGGTGCTGACGGTGGCCGGTTCGGTCGCCTCGCGCAACGCCCGCGGCGGTACGGCGGGGGAGCGGGTGCGCGAACAGCTCGCGGAGGTCCGGGAGGCCGCCGACGAAATCCGGGCATGGCTGCGCTGATCCGCGCAAACGTATCCGGCCCCGGCTGATCGTCGACGCGGTCCGCCCACGTGTTTCGCAGTCGCTCCGGAGTATGTCGACGCACCAGCGCGCGCCCGCGCTTTCTGGTGCGAATACGGTGTTGACGCCCGGGCCACGACCTCGTTGATCGACCGAGCGGCTCCGGCTACGCGATAGAGGTGTGCTCCTACGTAGATATGCGCATCTAACGATTTCTCTGCTTCTTATCCGTCACAAGAACCACAAGGAGTGCGGCAAGAGCTCGCGCAGCGAAGGTGCGGCGGTCAGCGGCCGAGGATGTGGGCCGTGGCGACCTCGAGCACGCCGGCGAACCACGGACTGAACTCATCGGGTGCGTCCCGCATCCGCCGGCGCAGGTCGGCCGGGCGCATCCAGCGGTACGCGGCGACCTCGGCGGGGTCGGGGGCCGGATCGGTGCCGTCGAACGAACCCACCAGCACGTGATCCCATTCGTGCTCGACGTAACCGGTGCGGGGATCTTCGGCGCGGTAGCGGTACACCCCGACCTCGGTCAGCGGGATCCGTAATCCCATTTCCTCGATCAACCGGATCCGCGCCGCCTCGTCGACCGGGTGGCCCGGCGCCGGATGACCGCAGCAGGTGTTGGACCAGCGCGCCGGGAACCGGGTCTTACCGAACGCGCGCTGCTGTAGCAGTGTGCGGCCCGCACTGTCGAAGATCAGGACCGAGAACGCCCGGTGCGGGGCGCCGGGTGCGCGGTGGGCGTCGGCGACCGGGCACGAACCGACCGTATTGCCGGCCGCGTCCACGAGCTCCACCGGGAGGGATTCCCGGTCGGCCGCGGCCGGCGGGCGCGAGGAGGTCGGCGTGGGGGTCGTATCGGTCACGATCCCCACCCTATCGGCGCGGGCGTGCGGGTCCGTCGAGGTGGCGGGTACATGATGTAGATGTCACAACGGGCCGCCGGTCCGGGGTGCGATATGGCAGGCTTTGGTGCGTACCTCGTGGTTTGTGAGGTGGGCCACGCCACTGGTAGGGCTGGGAGTGGAACGTGAAGTTGAGTGTGCGAGGTTTGGCGGGATCGGCGCAGCGGGTGATGGCCACCGCGCAGAACGGTCTCGAGGTCATCCGCTTCGGGGGTCTCGGACGCGATACCGACGCCTCGCCGTTCGAGATCGCCGAGCGCCGCCCCATGTACCGGTTGCGGCACTATTTTCCCGACGAGGCCGTCTCCGGCCCCGTGGTGCTGCTGGTGCCACCGCTGATGGTGAGCGCCGATATCTGGGATGTGAACGGTGACGACGGTGCGGTGGGAATTCTGCACCGCGGCGGAATCGATTGCTGGGTCATCGATTTCGGCTCCCCCTCGACCGAGGAGGGCGGCTGGCAACGGGACCTGGCCGATCATGTGCTGGCCGTGCACAGCGCCATCGACACCGTCTGCGCGGCCACCGGGCGCCCCGTCCATCTCATGGGGTATTCGCAGGGCGGGATGTTCGCTTACCAGGCCGCCGCTTTCCGGTCCGGAAAAGGGATCGCGAGCATCGTCACCTTCGGCAGTCCGGTGGATATCGTCGCCGGGATGCCTCTCGGGCTGCCGCACGCCGCGGTGACGGATCTGGTGGACTTCGCCGCCGATCACGTGATACCCCGGTTACCGATCACCGACCGGATGGTGCGGATCGGGTTCCAGCTGCTGGACCCGGTGAAAACCGCGAAGGCCCGGATCGATTTCCTGCGCCAGCTGCACGATCGGGAGGCGCTGCTGCCCAAGGAACGCCAGCGGCGGTTCCTGAGCAACGAGGGCTGGGTCGGTTACGCGGGCCCCGCGGCGGCCGATCTGCTCAAACAGTTCGTCGTCCACAACCGGATGATGCTCGGCGGTTTCGTCATCCGCGATCAGCCGATCTCGCTGGCCGATCTGAAATGCCCCATTCTGGCGTTCGTCGGCGAGGTCGACGAAATCGGGCAGCCGGCGGCGGTGCGCGGTATCGTCCGCGCCGCGCCGCGGGCCGAGGTCTACGAATCGACCGTGGTATCAGGGCATTTCGGTTTGGTGGCCGGTTCGATGGCGACCAGGGCCACCTGGCCCCGGGTCCGTGACTGGGTCGGCTGGACCGAGGGCAGCAACCCGCTGCCGGAGGAGATCGTGCCCATGTCCGACGAGGTCCCGGCGAGTGCGCCGCGGACCGCGCTGCTCCGGGCGGTCTACACCGCTGCGGCACTGGTCGAGGCCGGGGCGGGAGTCGGCCGGACCCTGGAAAAAGTAGCCGCGAATACAGTGCTCGGCTCCGTCGGCGTCGTCGAGGGCGCGGCGCGGACACTACCCCGGCTCACCCGGCTCGGCACGATCCAGTCCGATACCCGGATCTCCCTCAGCCGGCTCATGGCCGAACAAGCGCGGCGTTCGCCCAACGGGGAATGCTTCCTGTTCGACGATCGCGTGCACACCAACGCGGCGGTCGAGGCCCGGATCGACAATGTGGTGCGCGGGCTGCTCTCGGTCGGGGTCCGGCCGGCCACCCGGGTCGGTGTGGTGATGGAGACGCGGCCCAGCGCGCTGGCCACGGTGGCGGCGCTGTCCCGGATCGGGGCGGTCGCGGTCCTGCTGGCGCCCGAGAGCGACCTGATCAGCGCGCTGGAGCAGACCGGGACGTCGATCCTGGTGTCGGATCCGGAAAATGTGCGGCATGCCGTCGCGACCGGCGCCCGCGTGCTCGTCCTGGGCGGTGGTGACGCGCGCGGTCTCGCGGTACCCGACGGCACCGACCTCGTCGACCTGGAACAGATCGATCCCGAGCGGGTGCGGATACCGGGCTGGTACCGGCCGGATCCCGGCCGGGCGCGTGAGCTGGCGTTCATCCTGGTCGCGGGTACCGGCGAGCGGCTCGATATCAAATACATCACCAACCACCGCTGGGCGCTGTCGGCGTTCGGGACCGCGTCGGCCGCCGATCTGGACCACAAGGACACGGTGTACTGCCTGGCCCCGCTGCACCATTCGTCCGGTCTGCTGGTGAGCCTGGGCGGGGCCGTCGCCGGCGGGAGCCGGATCGCGCTGACCCGGTCGCTGGATCCGGCGCAGTTCGCCGAGGAAGTGCACCGGTACGGGGTCACGGTGGTGACCTACACCTGGACGATGCTGCGCGATATTCTCGACGCCGAAGTCTTCCCCGCCGGGTATCCGCATCCGATCCGGTTGTTCATCGGCTCCGGAATGCCCGCCGGGCTGTGGCGGCGGACCATGGAACAGTTCGCGCCGGCCCGGGTCCTCGAATTCTATGCCTCGATCGAGGGCGATGTGGTGCTGGCGAATGTGCCCGGGGTGAAGTTCGGCTGCAAGGGCCGCCCCGTACCCGGTACCGCGCGCGTCGAACTGGTGGCGTTCGACCCGGTGTCCGGGCAGGTCATGGTCGATGACAACGGTTTCGCCCGGCGCTGCGCGGACAACGAAGTGGGCCTGCTGATCGGTTCCGCCGGGGCGGGGGTGGACCTGTCCCGCGGCGGTTTGCGGGGCGTCTTCGATCCGGAGGATTCCTGGCTGCCCACCGAGAACCTGTTCCGCCGCGACAGCGACGGTGACTACTGGCTCGTCGACCGCATCGATTCGGTGATCCGGACCCGCCGGGGCCCGGTGTTCACCCAGCCGATCGTGGATGTGCTCAACGATATCGCCGCCGTCGATATGGAGGTCGCCTACGCGCTGCCGGCCCGGGACCGGATCCTCGCGGTGGCGGCGGTGAGTGTGCGCGCCGGTCTCGAACTCGGGCCTGTCGAGGTGACCGAGGCGCTGCGCTCATTGCCGCCGGGGCAGCGTCCCGACCTGGTGTACGTCGTCGACGATATTCCCCGCAGCCCGTCCTTCCGGCCCTCGGCGCACGCGGTACGGGAGATCTTCGCGCCCCGCCCTGGACCGGGCACCTGGTTCTACAACCCGGATTCGGAGAGCTACGAGGAGCTCACCGAGGCGGGTTCGTTCGGACTGCTCACCTGACGCCGGTCGGTCACCTGGGCCCCGGCTTCAGCAGCGGAATTCGGTGACCGCCTCGACGACCCGGTCGAGCTGGGCGGGGGTGAGCATCGGCCACAGCGGGAGTCGCACAATGGTCGCCGCGAACCGGGCGCTGCGGGTGCACGGGACCGGCGTGCGCCCGTATTTGAGCCCGGCGGCGCTGGAATCCAGCGGCACGTAATGGAACGGCGCCACAATGCCGCGGGCGGCGAGATGCCGGATGAGTGCGTCGCGGGTGTCCTCACACGGCATCCGGAGATAGAACAGGTGCGCGGTATGCCGGCGGTCCGCCGGAACGGACATCGGCTCGACCCCCTGGCTCGCCGCCCACGGCGCGAGTCCGGCCGCGTAGGTGTGCCAGACGCGGTGCCGGGCCTGCTGGATCGAGTGGAATTCGGCGAGTTGCGCGTCGAGTACCGCCGCATTGAGTTCGCTGGGCAGATAGCTGGACCCGATGTCCTGCCACGAGTACTTGTCCACCTGACCGCGGAGGAAACGCGCCCGGTCGGTGCCCTTTTCCCGGATGATCTCGGCCCGGCCCATCAGGATCTCGTCGGAGAGCAGCAGGGCGCCGCCCTCGCCGCAGTGCACGTTCTTGGTGTCGTGGAAACTCTGGGTACCCAGTGTTCCGAGGGTGCCCAGGGCCCGGCCCCGCCAGGTTCCGCCGAGACCGTGGGCGTTGTCCTCGATGAGAGCCAGGCCGTGGCCGCGGGCCAGGTCGCCGAGTGCGGCCATATCGGCCGCGACACCGCCATAGTGCATCACCACAATCGCTTTGGTGTGGTCGGTGATCGCAGCGGCGGCGGCCGCGGGATCGATATTGCCGGTCGTGCTGTCGATATCGACGAAAACGCAGGTCGCGCCGTGCACGGCGAAAGCGGTGGCGGCGGAGGTGAAGGCGAAACTCGGCACGATCACCTCATCGCCGGGGCCGAGTTCGAGCAGCAGCGCGGACAGTTCCAGCGCATGCGTGCACGAGGTGGTGAGCAGAACATGCGGCGCGCCGGTGATCTCGGCGAGTTTCGCCGTGGCGGCGGCGGTGAACGGCCCGTCACCGTGACAGTGGTCGGAGTCGAGGACCGCCGCCACATTGGCCAGTTCGGCCGCGGACCGGTAGGGCCGGCTGAAAATGATCCGGTCGCTGACCTCCTCCGGGCCTGACCCGCTCATGCTGTGTCCATTTCGGATGAGCGGGGGCCCTGCGTGGTGACGCTCCGCTACCGCCTCCGGGCCTGACCCGCTCATCCGGCTGCGACCTCGGCGCGTGGACGAACGAGAGGTTGCGCGGTATCGGCCGGCGGCCGGGGGGTGGGTGATTCGATGGTCAGGTACAGCGGTTTACCCACCAAGATGTGCAGGACCACGCCGAGATATTCGGCGATGAGCCCCAGCGAGAACAGCAGCGCACCCGAGCACAGCAGGAGCACGACGATAATCGACGCCCAGCCCTCGGGGTTGTCGCCGCCGCTGGTCACCGCGGAATAGATGATCACGGCGGCCAGGATCGTCCCGGCCAGCGCCAGCGTCACCCCGAGCAGGCTCACCAGCCGCAGTCCGCGGGTTCCGGTGCACAGCACCATTTTCCAGAACAAGGAGAACAGCCGCCGGTAGTTGTAGCCCGATTCGGCCCGGCCCTCGCTGCGCAACCGCACCGGCGCCGTCGCGGTCCGGCCGACCACCCAGGTCAGCGCCACATCGAGATACGCACCGTTGGCGGCGACCTCGGCGAGCCGGCGCCCGATATCGCCGCGGATCAGCCGGAAACTCTCGAACCGGGTCGAGGCGGGGAAGGCGAACAGTGTGGCCAGGACGAGTTTCGCGCCGCGGGAAGTGATATTGCGTACGGGGCCGTGCGGGCGGGCGTTGACGGGCCGGGAGTACACCAGATCTGCCCGCTGCCGGTGGGCGGTGTCCAGGAATTCGGCGAGACAGGCCGGATCGTGCTGGCCGTCCTCGTCCATGGTGACGATCCAGCGGCCCCGGGCGGCGGCCATCCCGGCGATGGTGGCGGCGTCCTGACCGTAGTTGCGGCTCAACCAGATCACCCGCACCAGCGGGTTCTCCCGGCGTAGCCGTTGCAGAACGAGATCGGACCGATCCGGCCCGCAATCGTGCACCAGCACGATCTCGTCCACCCGGAAGCGCAGTCCGCTCGGGGTGGTGGTGGGCACGGATAGTTCGGTCAGTTCTCGTACCAGCCCCGCGACGGTCTGTTCGCCACGGTAGACCGGGACGACGACCGAAAGCCCGCACACTTCGGGCGAATCGGTGTCCGCGAGCGGGTGCGCGGTGTCGGCGTCGGACCACAGCGGGCCCGGGGAGCGGAACGGTGCGGGGCCGGCTGTGGTGGGCCGGCGGGTGTCCGGAGCGGAAACGTACCTGGGCGAAAACGGCATTGGCGAGATCGACTTTCGACGGAGGATAACGCGTGCCGGGTCTCGATGACGCTGGTGAGCCCGAGAAATGCGAACTCTAGCAGGTGTACTGGGCGCCGCGCGGACAGATCCGATATGCGTCGTTACAGCCGCCGGCCGGGTCGCGGGCGGTAGGGTCTGGGACCCGTGGCGGATGGTCGAGCCGATAATCGGCGGGATGTGCTCCGGTGGAGGCTGATATGCGTGGCCGGGGTGATCGCTGCCTACCTCGCGGTGCGGCCGGCGAACTCCCGGCATTTCTACACCGACGACACCGAAGCCCAGTACGCGCCGTTGTGGGTGGTGATGGCCGGACGCTCGCTGTGGGAGGGCAGGTTCGCACTCACCTGGCGGCCGCCGGGATGGAAGATAGGCGGTGCGACGCCCGTGGCGGGACTACTCGGCCTGGTTCTGCTCCAGGTGGCCTACCGGCGCGGTCGCCGTTGCCGCATCCCGCCCGTGCAGCCGGGTGCCGGGAAACCGGATCTGGTGGCCGTCCGGTCATGACAAGAGACCCCACCCGGACCGCGAGCTACGAGGCCACCCACAGCACCGACCGCCAGAGTGGCGGGGAGCTTCGCCCGGCGGGTAGCGGGAACACTGCCGGCCTCGACACCCGCGGCGGCGCGGCGCGGTTGCTGTTCCGGCTGGTGCGCCGGCAGGAATTCGCCTTCGCGGTCGTCGGTGTCGTCAACACCGTGATGGGTATCGGCCTCACCGTCGCCTGGCTGGCCGTCCTCGGCGATTCGGTACCGCCGTCGGCGGGAGTCGCCGCCGCCTACGTGACCGGTATCGGTATCGCGTTCCTCCTGCACCGGTACCTCGTGTTCCGTGTGCGGGGCCGGATCGTCCGCGACTTCCTGGGATTCGCCCTGGTGAATTGCGGCGGATTGGCGGCCAACGCCCTCCTGCTCGAACTCGCCGTCACCGTGCTCGGCTTCCCCCGCGCACCGGCCGCGGTGGTGGTCATGGGCGGCGTCGCGGCCGGTACCTACTTCGGCCACCGGTATATCTCGTTTCACCGACCGGTAGTTTGATCCCCATGTCGGAGCACACCATCCTGGACCCCACCCTGCTCAGCCTGCTGGCCTGCCCGCAGGACAAAGGGCAGTTGCACCTGGTCCGCACCGGCGACGGCGCCGATGTGCTGTACAACCCGCGGCTGCGCCTGGCCTACCCGATCGACAACGGCATCCCCGTGCTGCTCGCCGACGAAGCTCGCGCGGTCTCCGATACCGAGCACGCCGACTTCGCGAACCAGTTCGGCGAGTAGCCCAGCGGTCAGGGCTCGGGGTGATGCGCTGAGCCCGCATCCAGGTCACCGGTGAGGTAGCGCTGCACCGTGGGCCCCACGGCGGCGACTACCCGGTCCAACGGCAGGTCGGTGACGGGCTGCAGTTGCACGATCTTGCGGGTGATCACCACTCCTACGATCTGCGAGGCCGCCAGCGCCACCCGCAGCCTGCCGTCGTCGTTATCGGTCGCGATCCGGCGCCGGACCCGCTCCAGGATCACCGATAGCAGAAAATCCCGGACCAGCGAGACATCCCCACCGGCGACCAGACTGCGCACCAAGGCCACCGCCCCGGCGCCGGCCGGAGAATCCCACAGACCCACCACCGCGCGCACGATGGTCTCGCCGATCCGGTCCAGCGGTGTGGCGTCGACCTGCCGCAGCACGATTTCCGGATCGATCGGCAACTCCACCACCGCGGCGAACAACTGCTGTTTCGTCCCGAAATAGTGGTGGACCAGCGCCGGATCGACCCCTGCGTCCGCCGCCACCGCCCGGATCGAGGTCTTGTCGAAACCGGTCTGCGCGAACCGCTCCCGGGCGGCAGCCAGGATCGCATCCCGCGTGCCGGACGTGCCGGGGCGGCGGCCGGACCGGGACGGGCGCGCATCGCCCGTCATCATTCGGTCCGGCGCCGCAGCGTCGCCGCGCCCAGGCACAACGCCACCGCCGCGAACCCGGTCACGATCGCCAGATCCCGCCACATCAGCCCGGTGGGTTCGGCATGCACCGATACCTCGTGCAGGGCGTCCACCGCGTAGCTCAGCGGCATCATGTTACTGATCACCTCCAGCCAATCCGGCAGTTGCTCCCGCGGCACCAGCAGCCCGCACAGGAAGATCTGCGGCGCCGCCACCACCGGCATGAACTGCACCGCCTGGAACTCGGTCCGCGCGAACGCGCTGCACAACAGACCCAGCGCGACCCCCAGGACCGCATCGACCATCGCGATGAGGACCACCCACAACGGGTTACCGGCTGCGTCCAAGCCGAGTAGGCCGAACGAGACCAGACAGGCCACTGCCGCCTGCACGGCGGCAGCCAGCGAGAACGCGGTCCCGTACCCGCCGATCAGATCGAGTTTGCTCAGCGGAGTGGTGAGCAGCCGCTCGAGAGTTCCGGAGGTGCGTTCGCGTTGCATGGCGATCGCGGTGATCAGGAACATCACGATGAACGGCAGGATCCCGAGCATGCTGATCCCGACCCGGTCGAACAGGCGCACCGGCTGCTGCGGTGTGGCCGGCACATCCTGATAGATGAAATACAGCAGCGTCATCAGTAGCGCCGGAACCACCACGATCATCGCCACGGTGCGGTGATCGTTGCGCAGTTGACGCAGAATCCGGCCGGTGGTCGCCAGATAAGGCATGAGCGGCCGGGGCCCGCTACCTGCGGACACAGTGTGCGCCGGTGCGGGATGCCCCGGGGCCGCGGTCTCTGTTCCGTCGTTCATGTCGTCGTGTCCTCGGGATATGGGCGGGGCCCTGCGTAGTGATGCTTCGTTGCCTCTTCCGGGCCTGACCCACTCATGCTGTGTCGATGGGGCATGTGTGAGGGCCCTGCGTGGTGACGCTGCGCTACCGCATCCGGGTCTGACCCGCTCATGCCGGGGCTCCCATTGTGATGAGGGTGAGGAAAGCCTGTTCGAGGTTCTGTTCGCCGGTGCGTTCGCGGAGTTCGTCAGGGCTCAGCTCGGCCAGGAGGTGACCTTCCCGCATGAGCACCAGCCGGTCGCAGTGTTCGGCCTCATCCATCACGTGACTCGACACCACCAGGGTCGTCCCGCCGGCCGCCAGCTCCCGGAACTGTTTCCACAGCTCGACGCGCAGAACAGGGTCGAGGCCGACTGTCGGTTCGTCCAGCACCAGCAGTTCGGGTGCGGCGACCAGGGCGCAGGCCAGCGAGGCCCGTGTGCGTTGCCCGCCGGACAGTTCGTCCCCGCGCTGGCTCTGGTGATCCAGCAGCCCGACGGCACCGAGTGCCGCGTCGACGGCATCCCGAACCCCGCGGTGCCTTCTGAACCTGAGCGACGGCCCTGGGTGGTTGTCCTGCGCTGCATCCTCCGGGCCTGACCCGCTCATGCCGTGTCGATGGGGCATGAGCGGGGGCCCTGCGTGGTGACGCTTCGCTACCGCCTCCGGGCCTGACCCGCTCATGCCGTAGAGCGCGGCGAAGTACGCGACATTGTCACGGACGCTGATATCCCCGTAGATGCTCGGCGCCTGCGTCACGTAACCGATCCGCCGGCGCAGGCGGGCACTGCCCGCCGGGGACCCGAGCACCGTGACCTCCCCGGCGGCCACCACCTGGGTGCCCACGATGCTGCGCATCAGCGTGGTCTTCCCGCATCCCGACGGTCCCAACAGTCCGGTAATCGATCCGCGGGGAATGCGCAGCGAAATATCGTGCAGTACTTCCCGTTTCCCGCGACGAACGGTGAGGCCTCGCACCTCCACCGCGTCCGGTGTGCCGGTAACGGACATGCTCCGCCCCTATTCATCCGGTGGTGAATTCATCGTGTGGTGAATTATTCGCCGTCGCGCCGGGCGGTGCAAGACCGCCGGCCGAAACGTGCGTCAACCAGGCTTGTCGGGCATCAGGTTCGCAGCGGGCGAGCTCGGACAGCGGCCGAGATCCGGCCCCGATGCCGGCTCCGCACACCGATTGCGACAATCCACGGGTGAGTGCCGAGGACCTGGCTGTTGACCCCTTGACCGCCGCCCAGCGGTTGCTCGGCGCGACCCTGCGATCCGGGCCGGTGGCCGCCTACATAGTCGAAGTCGAGGCATACGGCGGCGACCCCGCCGGTCCCTGGCACGATCCGGCCGCCCATTCCGGACGCGGCCGCACGCCGCGTAACGCGGCGATGTTCGGTCCGCCGGGCAAGCTGTACGTCTACCTCAGCTACGGCATGCACACCTGCGCGAACATCATCAGCGGGCCGGACGGTGTGGCCTCCGGTGTGCTCCTGCGGTCGGCGGAGATCGTGGCCGGGCATGACGTCGCGCGCGCCCGGCGCCCGGCCGCCCGCGGAGACGAGGATTTGGCCCGGGGCCCGGGCAACCTGGGCAGCGCCCTCGGGATCGGGCTGGACGACTACGGCACCGATCTCTTCGCTCCGGACTCCGGGATCCGATTGGAACTCGGCCCGCCCGCCGATCCCTCCCGTATCGCGGCCGGGCCACGAGTCGGGGTCAGCGCCGAGGCCGACCGCCCGTGGCGACTCTGGCTGCGGGACTCCCGGTCCGTTTCCGCCTATCGCCGCAGCCCGCGGGCTCCGCGCACCGAGAAGCCGGCCTGAACCCGGCCGGTGGGGACCTCCGCCGCTCACGCCCGTGAACCACCGCACCGCCCGATATCCGATTGCGGTGGTACGCGAAGATGAACCCGTGAGCAGCGACATCATCGACGAACTGACCTGGCGCGGTCTCATCGCGCAGTCCACCGACCTCGACGCGCTCCGGGAGGCGCTGGCCCAGGGTCCGCGCAATCTCTATGCCGGTTTCGATCCCACCGCCGCCAGCCTGCACGCGGGCCATCTGGTGCCCCTGCTGGCGCTGAAACGATTCCAGCGGGCCGGGCATCGTCCGATCGTCCTGGCCGGCGGCGCCACCGGGTTGATCGGCGATCCCCGCGAGGTCGGCGAGCGCTCGATGAACTCCGCCGATACCGTCGCCGCCTGGGCCGAGCGGATCCGCTCGCAGCTCGAGCGATTCGTAGACCTGGACGATTCCCCGACCGGCGCCCTCATCGTGAACAACATGGACTGGACGGGCCCGCTCAGTGCCGTGGATTTCCTGCGCGATATCGGCAAGCACTTCTCGGTCAACGTGATGCTCGCCCGGGACACCGTCAAACGGCGCCTGGAGGGGGAAGGAATCTCCTACACGGAGTTCAGCTACATGCTCCTGCAGGCCAACGACTACCTGCAGCTACGGCGCACGCACGATTGCGTGCTGCAGGTCGGTGGCTCCGATCAGTGGGGCAACATCATCGCGGGTGTCGAGCTCAACCGGCGCGTCGACGGGGCGGCCGTCCATGCCCTGACGGTTCCGCTGGTCACCGCGGCGGACGGCAAGAAGTTCGGTAAGTCCACCGGCGGCGGCAGTCTCTGGCTCGATCCGGAACTCACCAGCCCCTATGCCTGGTACCAGTACTTCGTGAACACCGCCGACGCCGATGTCGTCCGCTACCTGCGCTGGTTCACCTTCCTCGACCGCGACGAACTGGCGGAACTGGAGGTGGCGACGGCGGAACGACCCCACGCCCGGGAGGCCCAGCGCCGGCTGGCGGCCGAGATGACCACGCTGGTGCACGGCTCGGCGAACACCCAGGCCGTCCAGCTCGCCAGCCAGGCCCTGTTCGGGCGCGCCGAACTGCGGGATCTCGACGAGCCGACGCTCGCCGCGGCGCTGCGCGAAGCCGCTGGCGAGGGCGAGGTCGCCGAGGTCGTACCGGGCCAGGACACGATCGTCGACCTCTTGGTCGCCGCCGGGCTGTGCGAGAGCCGCGGCGCGGCCCGGCGAACCGTGAACGAAGGTGGGGCGTCGGTGAACAACGAACGGGTCAAGGACCTGGAATGGACCCCGGAAAACGGCGATTACCTGCACGGTCAGTGGCTCGTACTGCGTCGTGGGAAGCGGAACTTCGCGGGCGTCCGGCGGGGTCCGGCTAATTGATCTTGGTGTGCTGGGTCACAGTTGATCTCCTGAGCCCTCCGGATCGCCCGTTTCCGGGCCCCTGACCAGCGAATATTCCGTGCCGAAGTGGCGATTTGACGTAGCGTTCCCCGCCGCGTAACTTATTCAACGTCAGAGCGACACGGACACCGACCAGGGGCCCGGAGCGAGGCGGAAACGCCGAGCCGGAGGGACCAGGGACAACGAGGTTGTACGATGAGCGCCTGGCACGACCGGCCGAAGAGCGGAGTTTGACTCTGAGCCACTGGACGGTTAAGCTGGAAAACCTGCCCCACTGAAGATCTGGTTTAGTCCAGACACTGAAGTGCGTGCGTGTGTTCTTTGAGAACTCAATAGTGTGTTGATGAATGTCAGTGCCAAATATTTAATTTGGTTTCGGTTCTTCATACCCCCGTGTGGAGGG